>CAKUQM010000005.1 GCA_934675465.1 uncultured Erysipelotrichaceae bacterium
GTATAGATAGTGAATCAAGCACGTTGCCGGTTAGAGAACTCTCGAAAGAGAGTTTTTCTTTTTGTCTAGAATAGCCTTGTTATTATTGAGAGGGGTTTATTGTAAACTTTATGTGAAATATTTAACTTTCTTCGGTCAAAACTATTGCATAAGAATATTATTACTTGTTAAAATTTGCATAAGTGATATTAACACTGCACATGCTTAAGGAGGAAAATAATATGAAAGGCTATGCAATGCTAAAAATCGGAGAATCTGGTTGGATTGAAAAAGATAGACCAGTATGCGGACCAATGGATGCCATTTGTAAACCACTTGCTCTTGCTATTTGTACAAGTGACATTCACACTTTGTGGGAAGGCGCTATTGGTGAAAGACACAATATGATTCTAGGACATGAAGGTTGTGCTGAAATTGTCGAAGTTGGTGA
Organism: uncultured Erysipelotrichaceae bacterium; assembly: GCA_934675465.1. Classification (GTDB taxonomy): domain Bacteria; phylum Bacillota_I; class Bacilli_A; order Erysipelotrichales; family Erysipelotrichaceae; genus Colivicinus. Next base: position 431 of record CAKUQM010000005.1, read on the forward strand.
ACTTGTAAAAGACTTTAAAGTTGGTGATAGAGTATTGGTTCCAGCTATTACACCAGATTGGAACTCTTTAGAAGCTCAGGCCGGCTATTCTATGCACTCTGGTGGAATGTTGGCTGGTTGGAAATTCTCTAACTTCAAAGATGGTGTATTCTCAGAATACTTCCATGTAAATGACGCTGATGGTAACTTAGCTTTATTACCAGACAATATTAATACTGTAGATGCTTGTATGTTATCGGACATGGTACCAACAGGATTCCACGGTGTAGAACTTGCTGGAGTTGAATTTGGTGATAGTGTACTGGTTATTGGTATTGGCCCAGTTGGTCTTATGTCTGTTGCTGGTGCTAACATGCACGGTGCTGCTAGAATAATTGCTGTAGGCACAAGACCGGTTTGTGTTGAAGCTGCTAAATACTATGGCGCTACTGATTTTATTAGTTATAAAAACGGATCAATTTCAGAACAAGTTCTTAATATGACCGATGGAAAAGGTGTAGACAAAATCATCATTGCTGGTGGAGGCGTAGAAACATTCTCAGAAGCAATCAAATGCCTAAAACCGGGTGGTAAGATTGGCAACGTAAACTATCTAGGTAGTGGTGAATACATTGATATACCGCGTGTAGAATGGGGTGTAGGCATGGGTCATAAACAAATTAATGGTGGTCTAATGCCAGGTGGTCGTTTAAGAATGGAAAAACTAGCTGCTCTTGTAAGCTGTGGTAAGTTAGATTTAAAACCGCTTAGTACACATGTATTTGAAGGCTTTGATCATCTAGAAGAAGCTCTATTCCTTATGAGAGATAAACCAGCTGACTTGATTAAGCCAGTAGTTAAATTATCTGACTAAAAATTTATAAGCTGGAGCCATAAACTCCAGCTTTCTTAAACTTATATGAAAATATTAATCGTATCAGGATTCCTAGGTGCAGGCAAAACAACATTTATAAAAGAATTGGCATTAAAAAGCCAGAAGCATTTTTGTATACTCGAAAACGAATATGCAACTCTTGATATAGATAGTGACCGTTTAAGAGACGATGTAAACCTTAACATATATGAATTAAACGAAAAATGTGTATGTTGCAGCACTAAAAATGACATCGCGTCATCAATTTTAACAATCGCAAACACCATTAATCCAGAATTCCTAGTAATTGAACCAAGCGGTGTAGCCTATCTTAATAATGTCATAAATAGAGTAAGCAAAGTCTTATATGAACGCATAATATTATTAGCTCCAATTACCATCGTTTCAGGTAACGAAATGATAGATGAAAAAGTAGTCTATAATCAAATAAAAGAAGCTAAAACAATCATTGTCTCAAAAATGGAACAAGCTTCTTATGATAAAAAAGAAAAACTATATTCTTTATTAAATAAAATCAACAACGAAGCTGATATTATCGTTGATGATTATCATTTATTAAATAAAGAATTCTTTGACAACCTATTAAAAACAACATATGACAATAAAGTTATGTCAAAAGAAGAAACAGTCACAAACTATGATACTGTGGAATTGCTCAACCTAAATATGTCTAATATATCCAAGGCTATAGTTTTCATGGAAGATATAATACATGGAAGATATGGTAACATTATTAGAGCTAAAGGCGGCATCAACATAAATAATGCAAAATATAGATTTGATGTTGTTGATGGCTATTACTCGATACAAGACTTTGAAAATTCTGAAAACAATGCTGTATTTATAGGGCACAATCTTGTAAAGAATCAACTTAAAAACGACAGTAACGCCAACCTTTACACCAAGAGAGAAACTCGCTATCAAAAGAATAATGTGGTAAGATAAAAAAGATGAGAAGAATTTTTAAATTATTAACAGTTTTATTTGTATTTCTACTTATAAGTGGTTTCACTTATATAAACGAAGATAAAGAAGACAATACTTCTACTTTTGAACTAGGCGATTTATACAATTATCAAAAGGCCTTCAAAAGTGAAGAAATCGATGTTTGTGCAAGTGGTGTAGCCAAGACATATATGGACTATCGTGCAACTACTGCTAGAAACTCTAGACAATACAAATTTATTCACAATAATCTTACAGTCGATGAAACAACTGGCTTTCTTTATGATGAGGATGGTTTTATTGGCGTTGCCCTAGGCTCATTCTATGGCGAAATTGGAGACCGTTTCTATTTCACACTAGAAAGCGGTGTTGTTCTTCCACTAGTTAAATGTGAAGAAAAAGCAGATGGCGACACTGACGGAAGTGGTTGCTACCACTTAAGTGATAATTCGGTTATGGAATTTGTCATTGACAAAAACTATGCACTTAATTATTTCGGTCGCTTATCAAACAACTATGTATTAAATGGTAACTATAATAACTACGAATTATTCAACGGACCTATTGTTAAAGTTGAAAAAGTATTAGATGAAAAAAGCAGTGATTATGTAACATACACTAGTGACACTCCAACAATTACTAACGACGATATATTTGATTACGGTAGTGGTTATTAATGAACAAAAAAGTATTAGTTATAGTAGGACCCACAGCAGTAGGCAAGACTTCTTTCGGAATTGAATGTGCTAATAGATACAATGGCGAAATTATATCCGGTGACAGCATTCAAATCTATAAAGGATTAGATATCGGTAGCGCTAAAGCCACCAAAGATGAACAATCAAAAGCAATTCATCATCTAATCGATATAAAGGAACCGAGTGAAAATTATTCAGTAAAAGACTTCCAAGAACGAGGTCGTTTTTTAATAGATGAACTTACTAAACAAAACAAACTGCCAATAGTGGTTGGCGGTACAGGCTTATATATTAAAGCTCTCTTATATGATTACGAATTTAAGGACGAAGAAAATAACGACAATCCTTATGACGAGCTAACAAATGAACAAATATATGACATCCTTCTTAAAGAAGATCCTGAATGTTTAGAAAAGATTCATATCAATAATCGCAAAAGACTTGTAAGAGCCTTAAATGTTTTAAGAAAACACGGCACAGGTATCTCAAAAATCCAAGCACAACAAGAACACAAGATGTTATATGATGCTAAAATCATTGGCCTAACTAAAGATAGAGAACAACTTTATAAAGATATCAACAAAAGAGTAGACATGATGATTGACGAAGGCCTGTTAGAGGAAATTAAAGGCCTATTAGAACGCGGGGTTAGCTTTGATGACCAATGCATGCAAGGAATAGGATACAAAGAATTTAGAACTTATTTTGAAGGTGTAGCAACACCTCAAGAATGCATCGAACTTGTTAAAAAGAACACGCGTCACTTTGTTAAAAGACAATACACTTGGTTTAATAATCAAATGCCAATGAAGTGGTATGAAGATAAAGAAAACGCAATCTTAGAAATTGATAGATGGAGGGAAACAAAATGAAATTTAAAGATTTTAAGTACGAACATTTAGAACTAGAAACAATCAAAAAAGAATTTGGAGCATTGTTGAAAGAGCTAGAAGCATGTGATAATGCTGAAACTTTTATGCAAGCATTTAAAAAAACCAACAAGTATCGTAGCCACATTCAAACAATGTTGACACTATGTAACATTAGACATTCAATCGATACAAGCGATGAATACTATGACAAAGAAAGAAATTATTTAGACGAAACAGTTCCATATATTCAAGCATATGAAACTAAATTCTTCAAACTTGTAAACGATTGTCCATTCAAAAACGAACTAGACATTCCTGAAACATTCTTCAAGTTATGCGAATATTCATTAAAAACATTTGATGAAAAAATCATTGCTGAACTTCAAGAAGAAAACCGTTTAGTAAGTGAATATGGCAAACTAAAAGCAAGCGCTAAGATTGAATTTGAAGGTGAGACATATAACTTAGCATCTATCGCCCCACTTATGTCTAGTGATGATAGAGAAACTCGTAAGAAAGCAACTATGGCATATTGCGATTTCTTCAAAGAAAATGAAGAAAAGTTTGATAACAACTATGATGCTCTAGTCAAAGTAAGAGATAAGATGGCTAAGAAACTTGGCTATGAAAACTACATTGAACTTGGTTATTTAAGAATGAACCGTTTTGATTACGACGAACAAATGGTTGAAAATTATCGTAAACAAGTTCGTGAAGTCATCGTTCCACTCGCAACAAGAATCCACCAAGCTCAAGCTAAAAGAATCGGTGTTGATAAATTAGAATGCTATGACTTAAACTATGAATTTAAAGATGGCAACCCAAAACCAGTAGGTGATGAATCAGTTCTTGTTCCTTTAGCTCTTGAAATGTATACCAAGATGTCTAAGGAAACAGGTGAATTCTTTAAGAGAATGGTAGATGATGATTTATTCGATTTAACCACAAAACCAAACAAAGAAATGGGTGGTTATTGTACAGATTTATTTGACTATAAAGTCCCATTCATCTTCTCTAACTTTAATGGTGAAGCAGGTGATGTTAATGTTTTATGTCATGAAGCAGGACATGCACTTCAATCTTACTTATCTATGCAGACAATTGAAATCCCAGACATCGCTTTCCCAACAATGGAATCATGTGAAATTCATTCAATGTCTATGGAATTTTTTGCCTTCCCATACTTAGATCTATTCTTTGGCAAAGATGGTGATAAGTATAAGTACCATGAACTATCAGGTGCCCTAACATTTCTTCCTTATGGATGTTTAGTTGACCACTTCCAACATGAAGTATATAAGCATCCTGAAATGACATGCGAGGAACGTAAGGCTACATGGAGAAGACTAGAAAAAGAGTATAAGCCAGACATCGATTATAAAGACTTTGATATTTTAGAAAGAGGCGGTTACTTCTATCGCCAAGGACATATTTTCCAATCTCCTTTCTATTATATTGATTACACACTAGCTCAAGTATGTGCTCTACAATTCTTTAAGAGATTTATTGATAATGACCCTGATTATTTCAAAGATTATCTACATATTTGTAGTATCGGTGGTACTAGATCTTTTGTACAAATCGTCAAAGAAGCTGGATTGATTTCTCCGTTTGAAGATGGATGTTTAGCATCTATTGCCTCAATCATGGAAGATGAATTAAATAAATTAGGTGAGAAGCTTGGATAAAACCAAGTTTTTCTTTTTCCGTTTTTTCATAATATCGATATAAAAGAATATAAAATAAGAATATGGAATGCAAGAAATATTTACCATCACTATTATTCTTTTTATTATTTGAGATAATAGCTTTTACTTTGTATCTTACAACGAATAATTTGTTCTATTTGATTAACTTCACATATATTGGCTCTTGTTTTGCCCTAGGAACAGTTCTTTTTACAGCTGGCAAAAAATATGCTAGACACTTTGTGCAATTGGCAGTAGGCTCTTATATGCTTATTTATCTTGGATTAATTTCCCAAGAAAATATGCAGATAGAAGGTTTTTGGTACTACCTATTTTTAGGAACATTTGAAGCGGCTACTATTCATTATGCGGTTGCTAAGATATTTGGCCCTCTATTATTTGGCAGAGGATGGTGCGGTTATGCCTGTTGGACAGCGATGGTTTTAGACTTTCTTCCGTTTAAGACACCACTTAAGCCAAGAATCAAGAAACTAGGGCTCCTTAGATATCTAACATTCACATTCTCTTTGTTGCTGGTAATAGCTTTGTTCCTATTTAAAGTAGCCCATCTAGAAAAGATAATGTTATATTTGTTCATCATAGGTAACATCTTGTATTATCTATCAGGAATCATCTTGGCTTATATATTTAAAGATAATAGAGCATTCTGTAAATATTTATGTCCAGTTACTATCTTTTTAAAACCGATGAGTTATTTCTCTTTGTTAAGAGTGCATTTCGATAAAACTAAATGTATTGGTTGTAAAAAATGTTTAAAAGTATGTCCAATGAATGTTGAGGTTAACAACGATTCTCGTAAACGTAAAAATGCTACTGAGTGTATTTTGTGTTATGAATGTGTTAAGGCTTGTCCTACCAAAGCATTGCATTAAAAAATAGCATTAAAAAATATTTGACACCAACCCTTTGTTGGAGGATAATGATAAAGAAGATATTGTTAGCCAATATCTTTTTAAATACCAAAGTTATGAAAGATAAGAATAAAACTATATTAATGTGCAGTGAGTGTTTATCAAGAAACTACTCAACTCACAAAAACAAAAAAGATTCAAGTGAGCGTTTAGAGCTCATGAAGTTTTGTCCTAGATGCAATAAGCATACTCTACATAAAGAGACTAAATAAGGAGGCATAATATGAAGTGGTTTAGTCCTGCTGCCATCTTTAAAGAAATTTCAAAGATTAGATGGCCAAAGAAAAATGATTTGTTAACTAACAGTGTTCAAGTAGTTGTGTTCACAGCATTCTTTGCGGTGTTCTTCTACTTGTGTCAATTCTTAGTATCTATTTGTCTAAAGTTGATTGGAGTGATCAGATAATATGAGTGATGTATCAAATGAAAAGCAATGGTATGTAGTTAATACCTACGTAGGTCATGAAAACAGAGTAAAGGATAATCTTGAGAAGAGACTTGAGACTATGGGTATTTCTGATAACCTATTCAGAATCGTGGTTGCAGAAGAAACCGCCATCGATATCAAGAATGAAAAGGCTAAGGAAGTAGTTAGAAATATCTTCCCAGGTTACTTATTTGTTGAAATGATTATGACAGATGAAGCTTGGTATGTTGTAAGAAACACTCCAGGTGTTACAGGATTTATCGGATCTTCTGGTGGTGGTGCTAAGCCAATTCCAGTTAAAGGTCCTGAAATTGAAGCAATCCTTAGAAGAATTGGTCAATCAGACAAGACCGTTGAAGTTAACTTCAAGGTTGGTGATGTTGTTAAGATTCTATCTGGTCCTTTCTCAGGTATGGAAGGTACAGTTGAGTCAATGAATGACCAAACTCAAGTTGCAACCGTTCTAATTATCTTGTTTGGTAGAGAAACACCAACAGATTTAAATTACGTTGATATTGAACCAGCATTATAAGGTTTAAGGCTCTTTATGAGCCTTTTTTTGAAGGTATATATGGAAATTAAAGGTTTATCTAAAGAAGAAGTAAGACAAAGAGTTGAACAAGGTTTAACTAACACAAGTAATATCAAAACCGATAAAAGTGTTAAGGAAATTGTTTGTTCCCATGTTTTTACATATTTCAATTTTATTTTTATAGGACTAGCTATCCTTGTGCTTATTTCAGGTGAATATCGAAGTCTTACTTTTATGGGTGTTGTGATTATCAACACTCTAGTAGGTATTTTTCAAGAGTTAAAGGCTAAGAAGACTCTGGATGAAATGAAATTAATCAATGCACCTCTTACTATGACTATTAGAGACGGCAAGGAAGTAGAAGTCAAGTCTAGTGATTTAGTTAAGGATGACATCATTATTTTAAGTACTGGTGATCAAATTGTAGCTGACGCAAAGGTCATTGATGGTAGCATATCAGTTAATGAATCGTTATTAACTGGTGAACAGGATAGTGTTAAGAAAGAAATAGATGATGACTTATTATCAGGGAGTTATGTGGTGTCTGGTAAGTGTTATGCAAGGCTTACGAGTGTTGGTGATGAGTCATATATTTCAAAGCTTTCAATAGAAGCTAAGACCATGACAAAGAATGAAAAGTCAGAAATGATTAAGTCAATTGATACTATTATTAAGTGGGTTGGTATTATCATCATTCCAATTGGTGTGGCTTTATATTATCAAGCTAGATTTATAAGTGATGAGACTTTTTCTAAGAGCATTATCTCTATGGTAGCAGCTGTTATTGGTATGATACCAGAAGGGTTATATCTACTTACAACGATGGCGCTTACTTTAAGTGTTGTCCGTCTTACTAAAGAGAAGGTTTTGGTTCATGATATGAGAAGCATTGAAGCCCTAGCCCGCGTGGATACTTTGTGTGTTGATAAGACTGGTACTATCACAAAACCTGATATGGAGGTTAGTGAACTTATATCGCTTGATGGTAATGATTATAAGTCTTTATTAAAAAAATACACTGAGGTCATCAGTGATGATAATACGACGATGTTAGCTTTAAGGAAGTTTTTAAAGGATGAAAAAGCTAACGATTATACTCTAGTTAAGATGACTCCTTTTAATTCAGAGACTAAATATAGCACCGTTTTGTTTACTGAAGGAAGATATGTCTTAGGTGCTCCTGAGTTCATTATTAAAAAGCAATCAGCTGATTTGTCTAATAAGATTAGTGAATATGCTGATAAGGGTTGTCGTGTAGTTTTATTTGGTGAAAAAAGAAATAATAGTGTTACTCCTTTAGCTTTGATTATTTTTAAGAATGAGATAAGAGAAAACGCTAAGGAAACGTTTGAATATTTTAAAGAGCAGGGTGTAAATATCAAGGTTATTTCAGGTGATAATCCCAAAACTGTTAGTGAGATAGCTACACTTGCTGGTATCCCTAATAGTGAAAAGTATGTGGATACATCACTTTTAAGTGATGATGAATTAAAGAAGTCATGCGAAGAATACATAGTTTTTGGTAGGGTTTCTCCAAAGCAGAAACAAATTCTAGTTAATGCCTTAAAGGATAAGGGCCATACAGTAGCGATGACTGGTGATGGTGTTAATGATATCTTAGCTTTAAAAGATGCTGATTGTAGTATTGCGATGGCTAGTGGTGCTAAGGCAACTAGTGAGGCTGCTCAAAGTGTCTTGTTGGATTCCGATTTTTCACATATGCCTGAGGTTGTTTTTGAGGGTAGAAGAGTAGTTAATAATATTCAAAGATCTGCAAGTCTTTTCTTAGTTAAGAATATCTTTTCATTCTTAATGGCTATTGTTTCTTTGGTGATGACGATTACTTATCCTTTAGAGCCTAATCAAATTTCCTTGATTGGTGCTTTTACCATCGGTATTCCTGGTTTCTTGTTGGCACTTGAATCTAATAAGAATCGAATCGAGGGTAAGTTTATTCGTAATGTCCTAGTTAAGGCTTTGCCTGCTGGTTTGGCTGATGTTTTGGGTGTCGGTATCTTCGTGATTTGTGGTGAGGTATTTAGCATCAATAAACAAGAGGTAGCTACAGTATCGATTATGATAATGGCAACGGTAGGTTTTCTTATTATGATGTATATTTCTAAGCCTTTTAATAAGTTTAAGTTAGGTGTTCTTTTAATAAATGCCATAGGCCTATTATTATCAATATTTTTCTTGAAGGGACTTTTCTCAATCGTTCATATTTCAGGAGTTTGTTTCTTGTTGATGATGGTCTTTGTCTTTGCGGCAGTGACTTGTTATCACTTGCTTAATTTTGTTGCGATTAAGATTGATTTTTATATCGAGAATAAAAGATGGAAGTAACTTGGAATCCTTGGCATGGTTGCACCAAATATTCTGAAGGTTGTAGAAATTGTTATGTCTATAGACAGGATGAAATGTTTGGTAGGGATAGTAGAGAATGCCATAAAACTAATGATTTTAATTTGCCTGTTAAGAAGGATAGAAGAGGCAATTATAAGGTTCCTAGTGGTTCTTTAATAATGACTTGTTTTAGTAGTGATTTTCTTTTGAGTGATGCGGATTCTTGGCGTGATGAATGCATAAAGATGATGAGAGAAAGAAGTGATTGCATGTTTTATTTCTTTACAAAGAGAATTGAAAGACTAAACTTTGAGGTACCTGATAATGTGATTGTTGGTTGTACTTGTGAGAATCAGAAAATGGCTGATTATCGTTTGCCTATTTTTAAGAAACTAAACATTAAGTATAAGACTATAATTTTGGCTCCAATGTTAGAAAAGATGGATATTTCTAAGTATCTTGGCAGTGATATTTATGAGGTAAATGTGTCGGGTGAATCGGGTTCGAGCCAGCAGATTCGAGCCCTACATTACGACTGGGTGTTAGATATTCGAAATCAATGCATAAAAGCCAATGTTAATTTTGGTTTTCATCAAACTGGTGCTCGGTTTATTAAGGATGGGAAAGAATATAGAATAGAGCGTAAATATCAGATTTCTCAAGCTAAGAAAGCTAACATAGATTTTACGTGTAAAATGCCTTAAAATGCGATAGAATTATGGGGCGTAGGAAAGGAGAATTACAGATGGATGTTCATTCGTGTGAATATTTAAATAAGAAAGATACAGATGAACACCCGAGTGTTAGGTAGTTCTTCTGTTTCTTTCTTCTTGTAATAAAGGAGGAAGAATAATGATTGAAAAGGTTTTTGAATTGTTGTCTGAAGGCAATTTCAAGGAATTGAAAATGCTTTTGAATGAATCTAATGAATCAGATGTTGCCGAGTGTTTAGATGAATTGTCTAAAGAGGATTTGGCGGTTGTTTTTAGGTTGTTAAAAAAGGATGAGGCTGTTGATATTTTCTCTTATATGAGTTCTGATACTCAAGAGAAGTTGGTTGAGACATTAAGTGATCAAGAAGTGGCTGCTATTGTGTCTAAGTTATATATTGATGATGCGGCTGATTTGATTGATGAGTTACCAGCAAATCTTGTTAGTAAGGTTTTGCAGAATGCGAGTCCTACTAAGAGAAAGGCTATTAATGAAATCTTAAAGTATCCTGAGGATTCAGCTGGTTCTATTATGACAGTTGAGTATGTTGATATTAAGTCAGGTTTAACTGTTAAGGAATGTTTTGATCGTATTAGAAGAATCGGTTTGAATAAGGAGACTGTTTATACATTATATGTTGTGGATGCTGATCGTCGTTTGATTGGTGTTACAACAGTTAAGGAATTGTTGATGCGTGATTATGATACTTGTATTAATGATTTCATGGAAGATAATGTGATTACGGTTACTACTAATGAGGATAAGGAAGAGGTTGCGAAGATGTTTGACAAGTATGACTTCTTGGCACTTCCTGTTGTTGATAATGAGAATAGACTTGTTGGTATTGTTACTGTTGATGATGCGATGGATGTTATGAGTGAGGAGAATGAGGAAGACTTCGAGATAATGGCTGCGATGACTCCATCTGAAGATGATTATTTAAAGGAATCAGTAATTACTCAATATAAGAATAGAATTGTTTGGTTGTTGGTGTTGATGTTGTCTTCTATTATTACTGGTAAGATTATCACTAATTATGAGGTTACTTTCTCTGCTATTCCGCTTCTTGTTTCATTTATTCCAATGCTTATGGATACAGGTGGTAATTGTGGTTCACAAGCTTCTACCATGGTAATTAGAGCCTTAGCTACCGATGAAATCGAGCCTAAGGATGTGTTTAAGGTTTGGTGGAAGGAAGCAAGAATTGGCGTAATGTGTGGTGTTACATTGGGTTTAGTTAATGGCATCCGCATTTTTATCCAGTATCATGATTTGGGTATTGCGATTGTTATTGCGTGTACTTTGTGTTTGACTGCTGTGTTGGCTAAGTCACTTGGCTGTTTCTTGCCATTACTTGCTAAGGCGATTCATTTGGATCCAGCTTATATGGCATCACCTTTGATTACTACTATTACGGATGCTTGTTCGTTAGCGATTTATTTTAATATTGCGTTACGCGTTTTAAATATCTAAAATAGTATTATGTCTAAGATTAAAGAATTATTTATTAAGTACAAGGAAGTGATCAGTTATCTTTTCTTTGGTGGCTGTACTTTCCTTGTAAGTATTATTACGTTTTATTTGTTTAATAAGACCCTAGGTTTGAATGAGCATGTTGCCAATGTTATATCTTGGGTTTTAGCTGTTAGTTTTGCCTATGTTACTAATAAACTTTATGTCTTTGAGTCTAAGGTTACTGATAGGGCTGGTTTACTTAAGGAGATTTCTTCTTTTGTCTCAGCTAGATTATTGACTTTGGTTATTGAGGAGCTTATTTTGTTTGTGGGAATTAACCTTATGCATATCGATTCAATGGTGGTTAAGGTTGCTGGGCAGGTGATTGTTATTGTGTCAAATTATTTTTTGTCTAAGTTATTTATTTTTAAGAAGTAGTTATGCGTTTAGTTGTTCAAAGAGTTAGTGAAGCGAGTTGTACAGTTGATGGTAAGGTAACAGGTGCTATTGGTTTAGGTTTTATGGTGCTTGTTGGTTTCTGTGATGGCGATACAAAGGAAGTTGTAGATAAGATGGCTAATAAGCTTAAGAAGCTTAGGGTGTTTGATGATGCAGATGGGAAGATGAATCTTGCGCTTAAGGATGTTGGTGGTGATATTCTTTCCATTTCACAGTTTACTTTGTATGCCGATTGTAGCAAGGGTAATCGTCCTTCTTTCTGTAACGCAATGAGGGGTGATGAGGCTACAAAGATGTATGATTATTTTAATGAAGTGTTGGCACAAGATTATAAAGTGGAAAAGGGTATCTTTGGTGCAGATATGAAGATTAAGTTGTTGAATGATGGTCCTATTACAATTATTATGGATTCAAAGGAAATGTTATGATAAGCGAGTATGCGTTAGGTGATATTGTTCAGATGAAGAAGGATCATCCTTGTAAGAAGTCTAGTTATTGGGAGATAGTTAGAGTAGGCACTGATATTAAGATTAAGTGTCAAGGGTGTGGTAATGTTATTATGATGGAGCGTCGTGAGTTTGAAAGAAAGTGCAAAAAGCTAGTGCATAAGGCAGGCGTAGAATCCAATAGTTAAATGAAAATACACAATTAATTAGGGTTATAGACAAGAACTAATTAACTTGTGTATTTTTGCGTTTTTAATAGCTTTAATAACCAAAGGCAACAGAGCAAGCTATTGGCCTCATGTTATAATGGTAGCAGAGAAAAAAGTAATTTTAATGTAAGTAGTTTAATACTTCTACCAAAGTTTAAAACTCAAAAAGTAAATAATTAGCGTGCTGCTTAGAGTATCTACTATTAATAATTGATATTGTAAACAGTAGATTATGTTAAAGGAGGATAAAGGTTTGTCAAAAATTAAAAATGAAAAAATTTCTGCTAATGGGTTTGATATTCAGGTTTATACCGAAGATTTTAAGAATGACTATATAAGTTTGACAGACATAGCAAGATATAAAAACACAGATGATCCAAGATTTGTCATTCAAAATTGGATGAGAAATAGAAATACACTTGAATTTATAGGGCTGTGGGAAGTTTTAAATAATACAAATTTTAACCGTGTGCAATTCGACACGTTTAGAAATGAAGCGGGTTTAAATAGATTTCAATGAGGAATGCGAGTAAACAATAGACACAATGTTTTATTTGTAGTAGAATATTGTCACGCTTTAAAGAGGTGAATTATGTTAAGAATTATTTTATTAGTTATTTCAATATTACTTATTATTATTTCTTTATTACAGAGTGGTAAGTCTGATGGCTTGAGTGCTTTTACAGGATCAGGTGATTTAGGACTTTTCCAAAATGTTAAGGAGAGAGGCCCTGAGAAAGTAATATCAAATGTTACTATGGCACTTGGAATTCTATTCTTTGTGTTAGTGATTATCATTAGAGTTGTAGAAGGGTAATAAAGGACCCTTTTATTTTTTATTATGGGTATTAAAGAGGTTAGTGTAAATAAGAAGGCTTTTCATGATTATGAAATATTGGATAAGTATGAGGCTGGATTGAGTTTGCTGGGTACGGAGATTAAGTCTATTCGTAAGGGTAAGGTTCAGCTTAAGGAGTCTTATGTTTCTTTTTCAAAGGGTGAGGCTTATATTAAGGGAATGAATATTGCTCAGTATGATCATGGCAATCGTTTTAATCATGATGAGACTAGGGATAGAAAATTATTGCTTCATAAGTATGAGATTACTAAGCTTTATACTAAGACTAAGTTACAGGGTTTGACAGTTATTCCTTTAAGACTTTATTTAAAAGATGGTAGGGCTAAGCTTGAGATTGCGCTTTGTAGGGGCAAAACGCTTTATGATAAGCGTGAGGATGATAAACTAAAGTCAATGAAAAGGGAAGCTTTGAAGGCTATGAGAAGATGAAGAGGTTCTTGATAGTTTTGGAAATTGTTATATTGATTGTTACGGTGGCGTTTACTTTTTACGTGCGTCATCGTTTTTTATTGGAGGAGAATATCCATGAGCAACTTAAGAAAGAAGTAAGTGATGTTCAAGATGATGTCGATAATATGAATAATGATATAAACAAGTTGACTAAGGATATTAGTGATTTAAGGAATGTTAAGGAAGATAGTATTAGGGAGTATGAGGAATGGCTAAGTCGCAAGGAAGAGTTAGAAGATCTACTTGGTTATTAATTAGTTTAATACTTATTTTCTTATGTGTTTTCTCATGTATGACTTTAGTTTATTTTTATGTGAATACAAATAGGTTAACTAATATTAATGAACAACTTAAGAAGGATATTGATACTTTTAATAAGATTAAAGAAGATAATCAAAGTAAATTAGATCATTTAAGTGTAATGTATAAAGAGGTTGAGGATATAGATGTTTCTTTAAAGGAAGCGAAGGATTCTTACTTTGAATTGGCAATAGAGGCTGATAAGAGGGCAAGAGATGGTGCTAATTTTAAGGTTTGTTATATTACTTTTGATGATGGTCCCTATAGTAAGACAACTCCATTGTTTCTAGATGTGCTTAAAGAGAAGAATGTCTTGGGCACTTTCTTTGTGCTTAAGAAGGATAATCTTGATGATTTATATAGAAGAATTAGGGATGAGGGCCATACTTTAGCTAATCATACAGCGTCTCATAAGATTAGTAATGGCATATATAGAAGTGAAGAGGCTTTTATTGATGATATTAAGGAGAATGATGATTTCATTTATAATTTATTAGGTGTAAAGATGGATGTGATGCGTTTCCCTGGTGGCTCGCCTCAGGCAACTTATTCTGGTTTGAATAAAACAAGTTTAGTTAATAAACTTGTTGATATGGGTTATGGCTATATTGATTGGACGCTTACTACAGGAGATGGAGAGGCTAATTTGAGTCCTGATGAGTTTTTGCATAATGTGATTGATAAGTCTAGTAAGTATAGTGTGATGACTGTTTTGATGCATGATTATAGTAAGAATACAGCGTTGTGTTTGGGCGAGATGATTGATGTCTTAAGGGAACAGGGTTTTATCTTCTTGCCTTTAAGTTATAATTCACCTGCTGTTAGAAAAAGTTGATTATTGCGTTATAATTACACCATGGTAAAGAGATTATATTTGTGTCGTCATGGTCAGACGGAATTTAATATTAAGGGCTTAGCACAAGGAAGATGTGATAGCCCTTTGACTGAATTAGGTGTTAAGCAAGCTTTGAGCGCTAGGGATTATTTTGTTAAGAATAAGATTGAGTATACTGATGTTTATTGTTCGCCTTTAGGAAGAGCAAAATCAACTTGTAAGTTAATTACAGGCGTAGATGGTGTGCGTCTTGATGGTTTGATTGAGATGCATTTTGGCTCTTTGGATGGTGATGATTATTTGAAGTGTCGTGAATATCAGGATGATTATACTTCTATTGGTGGTGAGAATAGAGAGATTGCGGGTGATAGAATGATGGCTACGCTTACTGATGTTATGAATAAGAGCGAGGGTAATGTTGTGGCTATTTCTCATGCGACTGTTGGTAGATGTTTCTATTATAAGGTTATTGGTCATTTTGATCCTGATTTTAGAATACCTAATTGTGGTATTTGTGTGTATGAATATGATGGCAATAAGTTTAAATTTATAGAGATGGTGGATCCTAATGCTTAAGTTAATTTTTTCTGATTTAGATGGTACTTTGTTAAATAGTGTTAAAAGTGTTGATGAAAAGACGGTGGAGTGTATAAAGAATTTAGATCATACACGTTTTATTATTAATACTGGTAGACTTCCTTATAATGTGGATAGTCTTAAGTCTTTTGTGGATTTGTCTAATATGGTTTGTGGCAATGGATCTTATATAAAGATTGATAATAAGGTTGTTTATAATTGTTTTACTGATAAGGATGAAGCATATACTTTGTTGGATTATGCTTATAGTCATGATTTGGTTCCTAGGGTTTTTATGGAGTCTAATTACTATATTACAAGTACTCCTAATCTTTTGACTTTTGTGAAGCCTGCTATTGTGAGTAAGGATGAATTGTATGAGCTTTTAAAGAAAGAGGAAGTTTATAAGATTGGTTTTATGGAAGATGATCCTAATACTTTAAAGGCAATAGAAGACTTTATTAAGACTAATACTAAGAATATGATTGCTGAGTATTCTACTAGTAAGTTCTTGGAGTGTCACCACAAGGATGCGTCAAAGGGAAAGGCAATTGATGTGGTGTCTAATTTGCTTAATATTCCAAAAAACGAAATATTGGCAATAGGTGATAATGAGAATGATTTGTCTATGTTTGATAGGGGTTGTCATAGTGCTTGTCCTTTGAATGCGAGTGATAAAGTAAAAGCAAGTGTCGAGTATATTTCTGACTTAGATTGTGATCATGATTCTATGGTGGATATAATTGAGCATTTTATGTAATGTTAAAGAAAAATGGCTGAGGTCTTTAAACAAGATTTCAGCCATTTTAGATATAAATATAAGTTACTTAGATGATTCATCAAGTTTATATAATCATAATATTTGACATGTATGTCTCATATAAATAAAATATTTGTGACGGGAAGCGTTTACATTTTTTAGTTATGGAAAAGAAAGATTTGAGACATTTAAATAGGGAAGAGTTGATTGATTTGATTTATGAGTTGAAGAAGTCAGATCTTAATGTTGATGGTCCTACTTTTAGTGAGGTTAATAATGAGAAGAAAAGGTTGAGAACAAGGAGGATGTATGAAAGTGCTTTGTTTAAGACTGTTGGTGTGTTACTGGTAGTGGCAGCTGTTTCGGTATTATTGACTACACTTTGGATGCCTGTTTTACAAATATATGGTTCTTCTATGTCTCCCACACTAGAACCAGGTGATCTTGTTTTGTCTGTTAAGAATGAAAAGTTAGAGACTGGTGATGTGGTGGCTTTTTATCAAGGTAATAAGCTTTTGATTAAAAGGGTAATCGCAACAAGTGGTCAATGGGTTGATATTGATAATGATGGGGCTGTTACTGTTGACGGTCTAGTTTTAGATGAACCTTATATTAAAGAGTTGTCACTAGGTAATTGTGATATTGAATTTCCTCATCAAGTAAAGGAAGCTCATTACTTTATTATGGGTGATAATAGAGATACTTCTCTAGATTCTAGAGCTAGTGTTATTGGGGATGTTTCAGAAGAACAGATTGAGGGTAAGGTTGTGTTTAGAATCTGGCCTTTGAATAAATTTGGGAGTATTAGGGGATAAATATGTTAAGTAGGAGTGACAAATTAAAGAGGAAGAAGATTAATAAGTTCTTATCTTTTATTGTGATTTGTGTTACTTTATCTATTTTGATTCTTCCGGCTTTTACGCTAGAGAAGAAGGATGATGATACAAATGACAATAATGGTCCTACTACTGTTGAGAATATAAACGAACGGGGGGGGTAGAGACATCTGAGGATTCTACCTTAGATCCTGTTGTAAATAATACCGCTAATGAAGAATCTTCTAGTAATGGCGAAACAAATATCATAACTAATGAAGGCGCTGATGATGAAGAACCTGTGTTGTTGGCAGAAGGTGCAACAACTACTACAACTGGGTTTGATTTGAATGCTCATCCAAGCAATCTAGATTCAATAGTAATATCTTATAAAATTAAAGATACAGATGACTGGACAATCGTTAATAGTGGCGATAGTAATGTCATACCTGCAAATGCATTAATTAGATTAACGGTAAATTTTAAAGATATTCCAATAAGTGAATTGGAAGCAAATGATAGAAAAATAATATATGAGTTACCAGATATATTACGCAATGCAAACGCTGGTGCCGGCATTACGTATAGTGGATCAGAAGTTGCAACGGTTACTGTTTCTAATGGCATTGCAACAATTGAGTTTAAGGAAGAGTTTTTAAATAGTTTGAAAACTGGAGGCCAAGTTATGGTTCCCAACGCCTACTTTAGGGTTCAAGGAACTGTTAATTTAAAAGAATTGCCACCTGATGGAAAGTATACGTTAACTACTGCTGGTAAGGATTTTAAATTCAATTTTACAGAAGATGCAGTAGCTCAATATGGCAAGGTTGATGTTAAAAAAGAATGTGTAAGTAAAGAAATTCTTGTTGTTGACGGAGAGAATTATCTTTCATATACGATTAAGGTAACCGCTGGAGAGGACGGAAGCAATGATGTTACTGTTGTTGATTCGATTGTTACAGATAACAAAAAAATTGCAACTGAATATGTAGGTGTTAATACAACATCAACTGTATTAAATAGAGCCAAAGATTCAGCTAATCAACTTAATCCTTATGAAACGCTTGGTGATTTAAAATCATCGGGAAGTGTTTATTTAGGTGAAGTATCAACAGAAGCTAAACCAATACCAGATTCTGGCTCTGATATTAATGTCATCAGCAAGCCAGGTGTTTTGGTTTGGAAAATTGGAAATATGGATCCAAACGAGACCCGTACTTTAACTTACTTTCTAAAGCTTAAAAACGGTGATAATGATGTTTTACAAGATAATATAATCAAGAACAAAGCTGATATTTATTCAAAAACATATAAGAAAGCTTATTCTGAATCTTCTTTTAAACCGGGAATAGAAGAAAGAATGATAAAAACAGCTTTAAATGCCGTTAGATATGAAATGGATGGAACATATAAAATTGATTATCGGTTAGATTATGAATTGTACAAGGAGAAGAATAATTATCCTTTAAAGAACTTTGAATTTTATGATTTTTTGGATTATACACCACGAGGATATTATATTGATCCAAGTATACGCAATTATGTTAACTATGATTATGATTCCATAAAATTATTTTTCAAAAAATATGGAGAAACTGATGCCGTTGAAGTTAATCCTAGTAAATATGATGTGAAATGGTCGGATAGCACGGGTAACTTTAAGAAAATAACTGAGTGGACTGATAAAGACTCTATAGTAAGATTTAAAGTTAGTGGCAGTGAGAGCGATCCAATTACGATTAATCCAAGTGACTATTACTATGTAACATATAGTCTTACTGTCGAACCTGATGTATTTGCGATAATGCAAACAAATAATTTAAAAATAATGAATACTTATCTTTCTAATGCATCTAATGCGACAAAAAATTTCGGTGACTTTATAGAAAGATACGCTACTGAAAAAGAAATAGGTAATTATAGTTGGGATAGTAAGTCTGTAAGCAATGCTACAACTTCTGTTTCAACAATAACAATGGCTGCTAGCGATAATAAATTTGTATTTAACGGTACTGCCATTGAAAATGATAGTAGTAGCACTAGTGATTTTGAAGTGCCTGTTGGCAGCTATATGTACACAGTCAATGTTAATCAAACCCAAGGTGATTGGGATGCGACTGGTGTTGAAATGGCCGATGAGATGAGTCCAAATAACATGGAATATGTTGGTTATGTTCGCATTGATGCGTGTGAATATGATTCTACAAAAACTGATAAGTATCCAGTAAAGGAAACTAAATGGGTTAAAGTAGATGGTTTGAATAGTTTTAAATTAAAGCCATCTGACTTAGGGTGGACAAATAATAAATATGCTTATAAGTTCACATATTTTGCAAAACCAGTTAATAAGGAAAATTATTCAATTACAGAGGTTAAAAATGATTTTAAATTAAATGGCGATGTGGTTGGAAGAAACGGGCAAACACATAAAATAGATAATATTCATTCTTCTAATAGTGTAAAATTCACTGGTGAGTATTCATTAAATGTTAACAAGTCGGCATGGTACTATGAATCACCTAGTGCAGGTTCTTGGGCAAAAGGAAAACTATATTGGGTGATTGAAGTTAATACTTCTATCATTAAACAAGACACAATCTTTAGAGATACAATTAGAACTCAAAATGAATTGGTAGAAGGAACCAGAGACAAATATGCAAACTCATATTTGCATGATGATTCGTTTAAGGCTTATAGAGGTATATTGCCAGAAGGAAAAACGGTTACAAGCTATGAAACTTTGGATGATCTTTTGAATACTAGTTATCTTACTGATATAGGTGATAAGTTTGAAACTACATATTTAAATAATGACTCTGTTGGTTTTAGTGGGAATAATAAGAGTGCGCTAGATATCAAACCAAAGGAAGATATTCCACTTACTGGTGGCGAAAAAGCATATTTCATAATTATGACAGAACCATCTTCTTTGCCACAAAATTATCGTGATAAATTTATTTTTGGTAACATGATTAGTACAAGCGAAAACAATAATGCTTTTGTGAACCTAGGGACAGCACAGAAGCCTTTGTGTGGCGGTGGAGATATTTTAAAAGAATTTGGCTCAAGCATATCTTACGATGGACACACTATCACAAAAGATGATTTTGGTGGTAGGGGCGGAGATGTTGCTGAAGACAAAATAAAAGAATTTGGTCCTGGTAAATATATTTCCTGGGCGTTTAAAGTAAATTATAGTGGCGAACTCACAGGCTCTTATAGAATTTTAGAAACAGTTCCAGATGGAATGGAGTTGACTTATATTCGTATTAAGTGGGTCGCTACTAGTCAAGGAACAATAAATTCAAAGGAAATAGCTAATATTGAAACCGAAGGCTGGACTAAGAAAACTATTACTGCAAAATCAGACAACTATAGAAATGAAACAACGACTTATTATACTAAGGGGAATAAAGCTTTAATTGAATTAGGTGATTTCAAATCTCATAGTAATGTTTCGGTAGATGGATATGCAGTGGATGTACAAGTTGTATGTAGAGTAACTGATCCTGATTTATTGTTGGGTGCAGTTAGTAGCAAGGCATTTACAAATAGTGTTGAACTTCAAACCGATACTGGAGTTCCAATCAGCACGGCTAAATCTGATGCAACAGTTACTTCTGAAAGAATTGACAAAAACTTTATCAAGAGTACTGGTGATAAAATTGATTTTACAATTATTGCGAATTCTTACAAGCCTGGTACATCTGATAAGATTAAGCTGATAGATGTCTTGAGTAATACTTTATTGCTTGATACAAAATCAATTAAAGTAGTAGATTTTGTGGATAATACAGATGTTGCGTTTACTGCTTCTTATATAAAAGATAAACATAGATTAGAGATTGAAATTCCAAGTGGTATACCAATTAAAATTACTTATACTGCATCCGTTAATGCACCACCTGATCAATATGTAAGTTTTTCAAATGTTGCATATTGGGAGAACTATGAAACAGGTGGAACTGAAGTTAAAAAAGATAGTTATAAATATGATGCCGGTGGTGAAATATTTGAAGGAACAAATATCAATTTAGACATCATTAAACAAGATGAGTATAATACTGCACTTTATTTAAGTGGGGCTGAGTTTGAGATTGTTGAGTGTACAAGAAATGAAGATGGAAGTTTCACGATAGATCCTTCTAAGCCTAAGGCTACAGGTACAACTGATTCAAACGGCGAATTAAAGTTTGGAACTACATCTGGTTATGCAATGAACTGCAATACTGTTTATCAAGTAATAGAAACGAAAGCTCCAGATGGATATGTATTAGACTCTATGCCTCAATATATTATTGTGCCTAGAAAAGTTTCTGGAGCAAGTGAATATAGTGATTATGTTACGAAGTGTATTGCTGATAATAACATTCAAAAACAATATAAAACTACATTCAAACTTGAGATAACTAACCGTAAAGGTGAAATAGAAGTTGAAAAGAAGTTTAAGAATGCCGGCGGTAATGATAAGAATCCTATAAAGGGTGAGTATAAATTTGGGCTATATACAGATGAAGGTGTTACTAAAGTCCAAGAAAAGTCGATTATATACAATCAAACTGATACTACATCTAGTGCAACAAAAACTGTAAAGTTTATTGATATAGATTTAAACAAAACCTATTATGTCTATGAATTAGATGATAGTGGAAATCCAATAAAGGGTTCTACTACTATTCCAATAATAAATGGAATGGAGTATATAACTTCTTACAAGACAAATAATGTTGATGGTTCTAATGGAATGACATTAACTTCTACTTCTAGTACTGGTAAAGTTACTGTTACTAATCAAGTATATACAAGACAATTACCTGCTACAGGAGGTAATGGAATTAATGGTTACATTAAGTCAGGAGCAATATTAATGTTGCTGACGGGAGTGCTATTAATGAAAAAAATAAGTAATAAGTCTAAATAAATAGGCATGAAATATTACATAAAACAAACTGATATTCATAATAACGAAAGGAGATAAGATTTATGAAGATAATTAAAAGACTGACTACAATACTGTTTACAATCATGATGGTATTGATGACTACTACTATGGTATTTGCGGATGAACCCGCAGATACAGCCGAAGGTGTATCACCAACTGATAAGGGTACTATAACAATTACAAATGCTATAAAAGATCAAGATTATAAAGTCTATAAGATTTTTGATTTAGAGAGTTATAGTGGAACAAACTATTCTTATAAGGTTGTAGATAAGTGGGCTAACTTCTTTGCAAGGACTGGTGGAGGATATGGTTATATAACCCTTGATGATGATGGTTATATAAAATCATTTAATTTAACTGAAACGAATGCACCAGTATTTGCTAGGAAAGCATTACGATATGCACAAGATGTTTCTAATGGTGTTAGTGCCATCACCAGTTCACCAACCATAACTGACAACGCTGACGGAACACAAACAATTACATATAACGATGTTGATATGGGCTATTATCTAGTTGATTCTAGTGTGGGTGCTTTATGTTCTTTGAACACAACAAATTTAACTGCAACCATTAAAGAAAAGAATAGTGTCCCTACTGTCGAAAAGAAGGTAAGACGTCAAGGTGGGAGTTCTTATGGTAATAATATCAACGCCGATATGGGGCAAGTATTAGAATTCCAAACAATCATAACTGTGGGAGATGGAGCTCAAAACTATAAATTACACGATAAGATGGATGCTGGTTTAACATATAATAATTCATCGTTGAAAGTTAATATTAAGAAAACTACAGATTCTGGTTATTCGATTCTAGATTCAGCAAATTATACTGTGTCTTTTCCTGCTATAGATGGTGATACATTTGATATAGAATTTAAACAAAATTTCCTTGATGGACTTAAAAAAGATGACCAAATCATGGTTGAATATGAAGCAACATTAAATGAAAACGCTAAAATTCAAGATAAAAACGTTAATAAGACATGGCTTGTTTATGGTGATAATAAAACAAGCAATTATGGCGAAGCAACTATAAAAACGTTCCGTATTCCTGTATTCAAGTTTTATAAGCCAAATGCCACAGCTACAGAAACTCCTCTTGCTGGCGCAAAATTCAAATTAAGCACCAATCGTAGAGCTAATTTAAACAATGATGATGATTTTATAAAATTTGTATATGACACCAATGACGCTACTAATCCTGATAAAAATGTTTATCGAAAGGCATTAGACAGTGAAATTGCTACTACTATAGAAGTAGCGACTAATGATAAAGGTTATGCTACTTTCCAAGGATTAGTAGATGGAACTTATTATTTGTATGAAACTGAAGCACCTAAAGGATATAACAAATTAAAGAACCCTGTTCAAATTAATATTGAATCTTCAGGTTTGGTTACATTCATAATCCCAGGAGGAAGTTTACAATATGTTAGACCTTATCAACCAGTTAAAATTGAAAACAAGACTGGTACAGTACTACCTTCAACAGGTGGTGTAGGTACAACAATGATGTATATTGTGGGTGCTATGCTGTTGATTGGTTCAGGTGTATTGTTAATTACTAAAAAGAATATGAAATAGTTATCTAATTAAAGTAATAAGTCTATATGAATAGACATTATATATTACATAAAACTTATAGATATTCATAAGAAAGAAAGGAGACAAGAATTATGAAGATGATTAAAAGGCTGACTACAATACTGTTTACAATCATGATGGTATTGGCGACTACTAATATGGTGTTTGCTGCTGGAACTGGATCTATTACTATTAATAATGCCATCAAAGATCAAACCTATAATATTTATAAAATCATGGAGTTAGAAAGTTTTAATGGTGATAATTACGCTTATAAATTATCTGATACTAATTGGATTGATTTTATAAAAAATACCGATAGACAACAAACTATTCAAATTATTGATGAAACAAATGGAATAGTTAAGTGGATTGCAGATAAAACAGATTCAACTGTTCAAGGTTTTGCTAAAAAGGCTCTAAATTATGCTAAAACTAAGAATCTACCTGCTACTGATACTATAGTTGCAACAGGTGCAACTGTAACTTTTGATTTTTTAGAGTTGGGCTATTATTTGGTTGATTCTAGTGCTGGCGCATTATGTAATTTAACAACCACTGATGAAGATGTAACTATTGAAGAAAAGAATAGTGCCCCTACAGTTGTAAAAAATGTAAATACCTTAGGTGGTTTTTATTCAGATGAGGCTACTCACAATATAGGTGCGCCTTTCTCTACAAGAATAACAATCACTGTTGGTAAAGGAGCACAAAATTATGTTTTACATGATAAGGCAGACCCAGGTTTAACTATTGATACTTCTAGTGTAAGCGTAAGTTATAAAAATGTAACACAACCTGACAACAATACATTCTACAAGGTGGTTACTACTGGATTAGAGGGAACTGACCCATGTAATTTCCATATCGAATTCTTGGACTATTCAAGATTAACGGAAGGGGATACAATCAACGTTTATTACACTATGCATCTAAATAAAGATGCTAATCTTTATTATCATGACAATATTAATAAAGCATGGCTTACTTACGGAGATGAAAATGTTTCGACAACTGAGAGTAAAGTAAATGTGCAGACTTTACAATTTCAATTATTTAAATATACTGATGTTGCAGGTATAGAAACACCTCTTGCAGGCGTGAAATTCAAATTGACTGACAAAAATGGTGATGTTATTAAATTAATTAAATCTCAAGACGAAGATACAACTGTTACAGGAAAGTATTTAACATATCGTCCTCTTGATAAAAACGAAACGGGGGGGGTCGAAGAATTTATAACTCCTTCGTTGGGTAAAATCACAATTAAGGGTCTAGCCGCTGGAAAGTATTATCTAACTGAAATTGAAGCTCCTAAGGGCTATAACAAATTAAATAAAGATATAGAAATAGAGATTAATAGTGGTGGTGCTATCGAGTACAAAGAACGTGATTCTATGGGTGCTGGTTCAGTTGTTTCGTTTGATGAATTTATAAAAATTGAAAACAAAACTGGTACAGTATTACCTTCAACAGGTGGTGTAGGTACAACAATGATGTATATTGTGGGTGCTGTGTTATTAATTGGTTCAGGTGTAATATTAATTACTAAGAAGAATGTTAAATAATTGAGTTGTTATGGAGATGGTGGGGGTCATCATCTCCTTCTACAACATTAAGGAGAGGAGCTGTAATTGTGAGGAAGCATATAAGTACAATTATTTTATGTATTACTTTTATTACAGGCTTGTCCTTACTGTTGTATCCAACGGTAAGTAATTATTGGAACTCACAGCATCAAACACAGGCTGTTGTTGATTATACTGAGCGTATTGAAAAGATGGATGATAGTGATAAGTTATACGAGATAGGTCGGGCTGTGGATTATAATTCATTGTTGGTGGACAATGGTAGAAGATTTAGTCCTGGTAAAGAAGAAAAGGAGTTTTATAATTCGGTTCTAAGTGTAGATGATAATGGGATGATGGGTTATATCACAATTCCTGAGCTTTGTTTAAAATTAGCTATCTATCATGGTGTAGATGAGTCGATATTACAAGTAGGTATAGGACATATTGAAGGTTCTTCGCTTCCTGTTGGTGGTGAGAGTACACATTGTGTCTTGTCAGGGCATAGAGGACTTCCTAGTGCTAAGTTGTTTACTGATATAGATAAGTTAGAACTTGGAGATGTGTTTATGTTACATGTCTATGATGAGGTTTTGACTTATGAGGTTGATCAGATTCTTATTGTAGAGCCTGAGGATTATAGTGCTTTAGCTATTGAAGAGGGAGAAGATTATTGTACCCTTATTACTTGTACTCCCTATGGCATTAATACTCATAGGTTGTTAGTAAGAGGACATAGGATTGAGAATAAGATTATTGATGGTACAAGGGTTACATCTGATGCGATTAAGGTAAATAAGTATCTTGTGATTGCCTGTGTTAGTTTACTGTTGTTGTTTATTTATTATTTATTGGTGTTGATTATTAGACTATATAAGAAGAAAAGATATGATGATTATGAAAGAAAGAAAAGGGCGATATTACGTGAGAAGAAATAGGGTATTGATTATATTACTTTCTTTAATAATGCTTATAGGTTTAAGAGTGAGAGTACATGCTGATGTTTGTTCTATGGTTGTTGAGTGTCCATTAGAAGGCATGGAAGTTAGTATTTATAGAATAGCAGATGATAATGGTTTAATAAGTCCTTATGATACTTATCCTGTTTCTTTGGATGGTGATTTACAAGCTTGTGCTAATGCGCTAGTGAATTATATTAAAGTAGATAATATTGGTGCTGATGGGTATGCTACTAGTGGTGTTGATAAAAAGGCTTATTTTAATGGTTTAGAAAAGGGCTTATATTTAATCAGCGTTAAGCCGATTGATGATGGTACTTATGTTTATAGTCCACAGGTAACTTTAGTTAATTTAGAAAGTGAGCTTGTTGTTGATCTAAAATATGATAGGGTTTTAAAGGGAAGTGAACCAATTAATTTACATGTTTTAAAGGTTTGGAAAAATGATAATGAGGATAGTCGTCCTAATAGTATAGAAGTATCTTTATTAAGAGATGGCGTTGTTTATGATAAACAGGAATTGAATAAATTGAATCATTTCTCTTTTACTTGGAATGGCTTAGATAGTACATATACTTATGATGTTATAGAGAATAATGTGCCAAGTGGCTATACTGTTGGGCTTAATAGAAGTGGTAATACTATTACCGTTACTAATGATGGTGGAATAGTAGCGAATGTTAGTGTTCCTGATAAATTGCCTTTAACAGGACAATTATGGTGGCCAGTTCCTTTTCTTGTGATTGTGGGTTTTACTTGTTTGTTGATTGGAAGAAAATATGAAAAGTAAGTTGTTTACTTTTACAGGGATATTTTGTTTAGTGTTGGCTTTGATAATTAGTGTAAATAATTTAATTGATGATAGGATTAGTATTAATAGTCAAAATAAACTTATTGAGGCTTATGATAATCAAGTTATAGATAAATCTTTATTAGAAGTGCCAGATTATGTTTTAAATCCTGATATGGATATGCCTGAGGTGGATGTTGATGGGCTTTCTTGTATTGGAGTCTTGGAGGTTTCCAGTTTAGACTTAAGACTTCCAATACTTAGTGATTGGTCAGATGAATTGTTAAAGAAAGCTCCTTGTAGATATTCTGGTAGTGTTTATACAAATAATATGGTCATTGCAGGACATAATAGTAGGGCGCAGTTTAATAAGTTAAATAAATTAAAAGAAGGTGATTTGATAGTGTTTACTGATGTAGTTGGTAATGTGTTTGAATATCATGTAAGTGCTATTGAAGTGTTGGATGGCGATGATGTTGAGGGGATGCTTAATGGTTGGCCTTTGACTTTGTTTATGTGTACTTATGATAATTTAAGTAGGTATACGATAAGATGTGAATAATAAAAGACAACCTAAGTTGTCTTTTAAAGTTTCATGAATTTGTCTACGTCAAGTACGAAGATTGTAGCACCTCCAACAGTTACTTCAATTGGCATTGGTGAGAATTCACCAGACATGAATGATGCGGTAGATGGGGCAATTTCAGTTCTTCTTTTTGATTCTTTTCCAATGATTTCAATTGCGTGATCTACTTGATCATCTTCACATCCAACAATTAGTGTAGTGTTACCTAATGATAGGAAACCGCCTGTTGTTGCAAGTTTGGTAACTTGAAATGAGTTATTGTTCAATGAGGCGCTTACTGAAGCAGAGTCATCGTTTGATACGATAGCTAAAATAAGTTTCATATGGATTACCTCCTGTTACCTTAATTATAGATTAAAAATGATAATATTGTATAATATTTAGGTATGATTAAGTTTGAAAAAGTTGCTAAGACCTATAAGAATGGTACTCATGCGTTGTATGATATTTCTTTAGATATCAACGACGGTGAATTTGTTTATATTATTGGTGAAACAGGTTCTGGTAAGTCAACAATGATTAAGATTCTAGATGGTGAGGAGGTTCCTACTAGTGGAAGAGTCACTGTAAGTGGCATTAGCTTAGATAAGAAGGCTAAGAATAGCATTGTTGATGTTGGAAAATTAAAGAAACGTAAGGTTCCTTTGTATCGTCGTAATATTGGTGTTGTTTTCCAAGATTTCCGTTTATTACCAAAAAAGACAGTGTTTGAAAATGTTGCTTATGCGATGGAGGTAGTAGATACTCCAAAGGATAAATTAAGACCTAGAGTTAGAGAAGTATTAAAACTTGTTGGCTTATCTGATAAGTCTAATTCTTTTCCTAGTGAGGTTTCAGGTGGTCAACAACAGCGTACAGCTATTGCTAGGGCTATAGCTAATAAGCCTAAGATTCTTATTGCGGATGAGCCTACTGGTAATCTAGATCCTAAGAAGAGTAATGAGATAATTAAATTGTTTGAGAAGATTAATCGTGAGGAGAAGACAACTATCATTATAGTTACTCATGATATTGAGACTGTTAGAAAGCATCCTAAGCGTACTATTGAGATTAAGGATGGTCATATTGTTAGGGATAAGGCTGATGGTATTTGTGATGTGAGAACTACAATTGATAAGGCTGATACAGAGACTATTAGCTTAGGTGATATTGAGAGTTTAAAGTTGATGGAGGATGATAAATAATGTTCCGTCGTTTTTTTAGACATGTAAAAGAGGGTTTTGTGGGTGTTGGAAGACACTTTGGTATGGCTGCCAGTAGTATTGCCACAGTTACAATTACTCTGTTGTTGGTAGGTTTCTTCTTGATACTTACTTATAATTTGAATGTAATTACTAAGGATATTGAGGGTTCAATTTCTCTTAGTGCTTTAATTAGCTATGATATTGATTCTAGTGCTACTGTTGATACTTTAAAGGGTCAAATTGAGAGTGTTGATGGTGTTAAGAGTGTTGAGTATCGTAGCAAGGATGACGAGTTTACTTTTTATGTAAACATGTATCCTGATATGAAGGAGTTCAATGAACTTTATCGTGATCAAAATCCTTTCCATGATGCATTTTTAATTAGTGTTGAAGATGGAGATAAGTTACAGGCTGTTAAATCAAGTGTAGAGGCTATCAATGGTATCGATTCGGTACATGATGGTGGTAGTAACACTTACTTGTTGATTGATGGTTTGGATAAGGTTAGATTCTTTGGCGGTATCTTGGTAGCTTGTTTATCAGTACTAGCTATTTATCTAATTTATAATACGATTTCAATTACTATTAGGGCTCGTGATACCGAGATTTGGATTATGAAGAATGTTGGTGCTAAGAATAGTTACATTAGAGGTCCTTTCCTTGTAGAGGGTATTATTATAGGCGTTCTTGGTTCGATAATTCCGATTGCAGCAATGGTTGGTTTTTATTTGTATGTATTTAATACTTCAGGTGGTAATTTACTTGGCGTATTTACTTTAGTTAGTCCACGACCTTTCTTATATTACTTATGTGGCGGTTTGTTGGTGCTAGGTATTTTGGTAGGTTTTATTGGTTCTTATTTGAGTGTTTCAAAACTATTAAGGAGCAAGCGATGAGAAAGAATATATTCTCTTTGTGTTTAGTTTTTTGTATGGTCTTATGTACTATTAATTACAAGACAGTTACTGTAATGGCTGGAGATTGTGATTATTCAGATTGTGATGAGAATGATAAGACTTGTAAGCTTAATAACGCAAAGAAGAAGCAACAATGTCTTCAAAATGAGATTGATAATGCCAAGAGTAATCAAGAGGAATATTGGAAGTTGGCGTCAGAGTGGGCTAAGGAAGCTGAAGCTTTGAATGAACAGATTGCAGAACTTAAGCCTCAGATTGAGGAGTTGACTGCTAAGATTGAGGAACTTACTAAAAGTATTGAGGAGAAGGAGCAACTTGTTTCTGAGCTTAATACAAGAGTATTGTCTCGTATGTCTTTGTCTCAGGGTACGATGCATTTTTCGCCTCTTCTAGATTTCTTGTTGGGTTCTAATGGTTTTGCGGATATGCTTAGAAGACTATATGGTATTGAGGCTATTAATGCCAAAGAACAACAGGATCGTAAGGAACTTGAGGACGTTATCGAGTCTTTGAATAAGGAAAAGGCAGAGCTCGATTCATCTAAGCAAGAATTAGATAATAAGATGACTGATTTAGAGATTAAGTCTAATGAGGCTGAGTATATGAATCAACAGGCTATGATTGCTTATAATGAGGCTAGTGATATTATTGCGGAATATCAGAACCAATTGGATGAGCAGACTAAGTTAATTGCGAATATTAAGTTGAGTTTAGATGAACTTAATCAATTAGATCCACAGAGTGGTTTTATATCGCCAGTACCTGGTTCTAGTATTTCAGCTAATTTCCCATATTATCCTGCAAGCTTTGGCGGTGGTGTTCACTTGGGTGTGGATTATGCGGTTAGTGTTGGCTCAAGAATTGTGGCACCTGCTGATGGTGTTGTGGTTATTTCTGATGATAATTGTCCTACATGGGGTTATTTGGGTAATTCATGTGGTGGTGCCGGTGGTGGTGTCTCATATGGTGGTAATCAGATTTATTTCTTATGTAGTGTTAATGGTAAGGTTTATGCACTTACTTTCTCTCATTTATATAGCGGTTCTTTGATTGGAACTGGTGTTGTGACAAAGGGTACTCAATTGGCTATGGCTGGTAGTTCTGGTAATTCTACTGGCCCGCATTGTCATATTGAGATGTTCTTGTTGGGTGATGGAGATAATAGTGATTTGGCTACTTATATTGATATGCTTAATAATGGTAGCTATTCTAAGTCGTTCAATTGTGGCTGGGGTGGCGCAGGTTTAAATACTATATGTGAAAGAAAAGGTAGTGCACCTTGTCGTTTGAATGGCGCAAATTATTTGCCTTGATGAATTATGGAAAAAGAGAATACAGTTAGAATTAAATTGAAGAAGGAGCCTTTGGGAGAAGAGCGAATTCTTGTTGAGAAACAAAAGAAGCAACGTAAGGCGTTGATTATTCTTTGCGTTGTCTTGTTTATTGTTGGTATTGCGCTTGGTGTTTTAGGTAATGAATTATTAACTAATAAACAAAACGAGGCTTATTCAAAGTCTGATGAGATAAAGAAGATTATTAAGAATAATTGGTTGTATAGGGATGATTATGATGACTTGGATAAGTTGTTAGATAATCAAGCTTATTTGGGTATGACTACTTTTAGTGATGATCCTTATACGATGTATATGTCTAGCGTTGAGGCTTCTGATTATTATAATAATCAAATTAATATGTCTTATGTTGGCATTGGGGTTACTTATGTGCCTGGTTCTTTTGTGATAACTAGGGTTTATAAGAATTCTCCTGCAGAGATGGCTGGTTTTAAGGTTGGTGATATTCTTGTTTCTGTTAATGGAACTGAATTAGAAGGTAAGACTAGTGATGAGGTTAAGTCTTTGGTTCTAGGAGAAGAGGGTAGTGTTGTTGAGTTTACTATTAAAAGAGATAGCGAACTTATTGATATAACAGCAGTAAGAGGAAGTTTTGAGCAGACGGTTTATGCAAGAAAACTTGATGATGATACTGTTTATTTAGAGCTTATGTCTTTTGGGGTTAATAGCGGAAATGAATGTATCGAATATTTGAATGAGTATAAGGATTGTTCAAAGATTATTATTGACTTAAGGGATAATACCGGTGGTTATGAGACGGCAGTACAGGAGATTGCGGGTTTGTTCTTAGGTAAGGATAAAGTGGTTATGCATAAGAATTACACTTCTAAGAAGAAGGATACAGATTATACAATTTCTAATGCATATTATGATAATTTTAAGGATTTTGTGATTTTGACTAATAACTATACTGCTAGTGCTTCTGAAGTGTTGACGATGGCTTTAAAAGAAGGATTGGATAATGTGACTATTGTGGGTACTAAGACTTATGGTAAGGGTGTTATGCAGTCTAAGTTTAATATTAGTGATGGCAGTTCTATTAAGCTTACAGTAGCTTATTGGACAAGTCCTAATGGTACTTCCATTAATGGTGAGGGTATTACACCTGATGTGGAGATTGAAAATCATAAGGCTTTAAGTTTTACTGGTGTTAATTTTGATGGTGAATCTTACAAGCTTGATTCGGTTTCTACTTATACTAATATTGTGCAATATGCCCTAGACTATTTGGACTATGATATAGAGCGTTTTGATGGTTATTTTGATTATAGTACTAGGGATGCGTTGATTGAGTTTAGGGAGGATAATGGGCTCGAATCTGGGCTCGAATCTACACTAGACAGAGATACTTATGTAGCTATTATATCTGAGGTTATTGAGGCTAAGAGTTTAGATTTAAGTAAAGATGTTCAGTTAATGAAAGGCAGGGAATTATTGGGTGGATAATATTTTAACTTTATTAACACCAAAGAATCTGGTATGTTACCTTGATCATGATATGACTTTAAGACAGGCAATTGAGAAGATGAGGGTTCATCGTTATACTGTAATACCAGTTCTTGATTCTAAGACTGGTGTCTATGCTGGTTCAATTGCGGAGGGTGATTTGTTGTATAACGTCATCGGTGAAGAGAGTGTTTGTATCAAGGATTTAGAAGAAAAGTATGTGGCGGATGTGATTAGACCTAATTATATTCCGGCTATGAAGATTGATACTACTATGAGGGAATTAGAGAATTTGATTGTGGTTCAAAATTATGTTCCAATAGTGGATGATCGTGATATTTTGATGGGTATTGTGACTAGAAAGTCAGTTATGCAGTATTTAATCAAGAAAATTGATGAAAAAGAGGGAAAATAAGGGCTTTCTTTATTGAAAAATATAGTTAGCTTTCTTATAATAATGGGGCATAAAATGCTTCCTGTCCCGGTAAGACAAGAAAGAAGGTAAAAAAGATATGCGTCAGACTACAATGCTAAAAGCTGAAGAAGTCAAAAAAGAATGGTATGTAATAGATGCAGAAGGTCAAACTCTTGGTAGACTTGCAACTAAGGTTGCTGCTGTATTAAGAGGTAAGCATAAGCCAACTTACACACCAAATGTTGATTGCGGCGATTACGTAATCGTAATCAATGCTGACAAGGTTGTCTACAGTGGCGACCAAGAAGAGAAGAAGATCTACTATCACCACACAATGTTCCCAGGTGGCTTAAAGAGTAGAAGTATTGGTTTAATGAAGAGAGAATATCCAGTAGAGCTTGTTGAACATGCTATTCAAGGTATGCTTCCACATAACAAGTTGGGCGATCGTATGAGAACTCATTTGTTTGTTTATGAAGGTGCTAACCACCCTCATGCTGCACAAAAGCCTATGGAGCTTAAGTAAGGAGTATACTAATGGCAAAGAAAAAGAACAATGTAAATTACCTTGGTACAGGTAGACGTAAGTCATCAGTAGCTCGTGTTTATATGACAGCTGGTACTGGTGTTATTACTGTTAATGGAAAAACTTTAGATCAATATCTTCCTCAAGAAGTTTTGAGAATGGTTGTTAAATCACCTCTTGTTATTACTAACACTGAGGGTCAATTCGATGTAAACATTAATGTTTATGGCGGTGGTTTAACTGGTCAAGCTGGTGCTATGCGTCATGGTATCGCTAGAGCATTACTTGAAGTTGGTGAAGATTACAGACCAGTATTAAAGTCTGCAGGATTCTTAACTCGTGATTCTCGTGCTAAAGAACGTAAGAAGTATGGATTAAAGGGCGCTAGACGTGCTCCACAATTCTCTAAGCGTTAATTTATTGACACAAGAGATTACAAAGAAGTGTTTGAGTTTCTTAAGAAACTTAGATGCTTCTTTTTCTTTTCTTTTGTAATATAATAAAGATGAAATAAAAGATTTCAAGATTGTGAGGTGATGTTATGTTGTATGATTATTTAATAGAAAATTATGAAGAGGGAGAGCCAATCTTTTTATCTGAAATACCAGGTAATTCTAGAGATTATGTTCGCCAAGAGATGAAGAAATTAGTAGATGAAGGTAAACTAGAACGTTTGTATAATGGTGTTTATTATCTTTCTTATACAACAATTCTTGGTACTAAGGGTAAGATTTCTGTAGATAAGTATGTCGATAAAAAATATCTAAATAATAAATCAAACGGATATATCACTGGTTTACAATTGGCTAATTTGTATGGTTTTACAACGCAGAATCCCTCTTGTATAGAAGTGTGTTCTAATGAAGCTACTACTAAGCAAAGAAAACTTAATATAGATGGTAGAGATTTAGTAGTTTACAAGCCAGTAACTGAAATTACTGATAAGAATGCTTCGGAGTTACAATTCTTAGATTTAATGACTACTATTGATAGGTATAGTGAATTGACTGGTGATGAATTTAAGAACAAATTAAGTGATTATGTAGAAAAAGAGAAGATAGATTTTTCTTTAGTTAAAGAGTATCTATCTTTGTTTCCTGATAGTGTGTATAAGAATATTTATCAAGGAGGTTTAATGGGTGAATTGGTATAGCGATTATAAAAATGAATGGAAGAAAATTATAGAAACTGTATCAGCAGAAATAAAAAAATCTGAATTAATGATTGAAAAAGACACAATACAATCTATGTTTCTTTTCGAATTATCAAAATTAAAATTACCTTATGTGTTTAAAGGAGGTACCTCTTTATCTAAAGCTTATAATTTAATAGATAGGTTCTCTGAGGATATAGATTTGTCAATGAATAGAAAACTTACTCAATCAGAAAGAAAAGTAACTAAAGAACAACTACTCAAGATTGCTGAATCCCTTGGCATGAAATTGTTAAATCCTAATCAGATAAAATCAAGACATGATTACAACAAATATGTTTTCGCTTATGATTCCTTGTTTTCATCAATACCAATGGAGATAATTATTGAAACTAGTTTCTATCAATCGGTTTATCCAATAGAAACACAAAATGTAGGTAGTTTTGTCGGAAAATTTTGTAGAGACAATGGACTAATTCTTCCTATACCTTTTGAATCGGCAAATGTGAAAATGAATGTTCAATCTTTGGAAAGAACATTTATTGATAAGGTTTTTGCTATATGTGATTATCGTATTCAAGACGTGCAAGATAGAGATTCACGTCACCTATATGATATTTACAAATTATTGTCAAAGATAAATTTTAATAAAGAATTGAGTGATTTAATTGATACGGTAAGAGATGATAGAATGATGTCAAAAAATAATCCTTCAGCACAATTGGAATACAATATTCCGGAAATGCTTAAGAAAATTATATCTAGTCATTTTTATGAGCGTGACTATCGAGATGTTACTCAAAAATTACTTTATGAAAATGTTGATTATAATCAAGCAATAAATGAAGGGATTACTATTGTTGCTAAGTCTGATATTTTTATTTATAACAAACAACATTCTGTAACAATTATTAGAAAATCTTTTAATGGAAAAAATAATTAAATTATATAAACCAAATATAGATGAATTATGGTTTAAAGAGAAGATGATGTCTGATAAAGATACAATGTCTTATAATCATGGGACTATAGCTTTTCCTGCGTCTAAATGGGTTGCTTGGTACCAAAGGTGGATGAGGGTGATAAGCGTTTTTATCGATATATTTGTGATGAGAATACATTTGTGGGTGAAGTAGCTTATTACTTAGATTTAGAAAGAGAAATATATATTGCGGATGTGATTATTTATGCACCATATAGGGGCAAGGGATATGGATATGAAGGCTTATCTTTATTGTGTCAATGTGCGAAAAATAATGGTATAGCTGAGTTATATGATGATATAGCCATTGATAATCCATCTATCAATTTATTTCTTAAGAATGGGTTTAAGGAAGTTCTTAGGACTAATGAATATGTTCTTGTTAAGAAGAAGTTGTGAAAATTTTCTAAAAAGAAAGCGTTGACATTTGTTTGGGAATTGTTATAATTTAAATCGTAAGCAGATTATCAAATAGGATTGTTACTTTAATTAGGCAAGACCTACCCAATAGACACTTGTTTTTTGGTAGGTCTTTTTTAAACAAAGAAAGGGGATATCGATGAGGGTCATTCGAGTATACAACAATAATGTTGTAGCGACGAGAACTGATGATAAAGAAGCTATAGTTCAAGGATCTGGTGTTGGTTTTGGTAAAAAGCCAGGGGATCTAATTGATGAGGCAAAGATAGAGAAGATATTTTTTATTAAAGATGATCAGTTAAGTAAATTCGAAGAACTATTAGATGATGTTCCCATTGAGTATTTCCAAATTGCTGAGATGATTGCACAAAAGGCTACAAGGGATTTGAATGTAAGTTTGGATAATCAAATTCTTATAGCGTTAGCTGATCATATCTATTTTGCGGTTGAGAGATATTATAAGGATGCTAGTTTGAGAAATTTCTTAAATTCAGAGATTTCTTACTTATATCGTAAGGAATATCAAATCGGATTATGGGCTCTTGATAGGATTGAGGAGATGTTAAAGGTACGTTTGCCTAAGGATGAGGCTGGACTTATAGCTCTTCATATTATTAACTCTTCAACTAAGGCTTCTACTCAAGATATTTCTGATACGCTTATATTTATTAGAGGGATATTGGATATTATTAAAGGACAGTTTAATATTACCTTTGATAAAGAGAATCTAGATACAACTAGGTTGATGACACATTTAAAGTTCTTGGCTAATCGTGTTATCTATCATGAAAATGAGAATATAGTTGAGCTAGATGATATGTATGATTTGTTGATTAGTAAAAAATCAGAGTGTAAATCGTGTATTGAGAAAATAGATGATTATATTCAAGATAAGTTTGGATATAAGTTGTCTAAGCGGGAGAAGGTGTACTTGTTGGTTCACTTGTTAAGATTTCTACATTAAAAATTTATATTAGGATTGTTACTTTAAGTAGGCAAGACCATTAGATACTAGTTTTTAGTATTTATTAGTCTTGCCTATTTTTATTTCACTAAGAAGGAGGAAGAAAAAGTGAAAGAAAAAATTATGAGTGCTTTAGAGAAGTTTTCTAAGGCGATGGTACAGCCACTAAGCTATATTTCGGTGGCAGGTATGATTCTTGTTGTGGGTGTGCTTGTTACTAACAATGCGGTTGTAGGTTTATTGCCTTTCTTAGGATGGGCTCCTATTCAACTAGTTGGTAACTTATTGTATCAATGTATCATGGTTATTATTAATAACCTAGGTATTGTGTTTGCGGTAGGTATTGGTGCTGCTTTAGCTAAGAAAGATAAGCATCAAGCTGCAATGGTGGGTCTAATGGCTTATTTCATGTTCCTAGTAGCTAATAATACAACATTGTCTACAAATGGTTTACTTGCTGAAGCTAATCCGATGTTAGGTTTATATGGTACAGGTCAATCAACAGTATTAGGTTTTCAAGTTACTGATATGGGTGTATTCTCAGGTATCATTCTTGGTTGCTTAACAGGTTATGTATTCAATAAGACATGTGATGCATCATTTAAGGGATATTGGAGTATGTATTCAGGAACTCGTTTCTCTTTCACTTGCATGGTTGGCGTTTCAATCTTAATGGGTGTGGCTACATGTTATGTATGGCCAGTTGTTCAACATGGTATTTCTGCATTAACTAATGTAATCGCTAGTAGTGGTGCCTTCGGTTTATTCCTATATGGTATGTTAGAACGTTTACTAATTCCTACAGGTTTACATCACTTAGTATATGCCCCTTTCCAATTTGGTGATTTAGGTGGAACTTTAGCTTTAGGTGATAAGACAATTGTTGGTGCTTATCCAATTCTATTAACTGAGTTACAAATGGGTGTTCCTTTCTCTGATTCAATCTATTATATGGGAACAGGTTTGGCTAAGACATTTGGTTATATTGGTATCTGTGCTGCTTTCTATTACACAGCTAAGCCTGAGAATAAGAAGACTACTAAGAATATCTTAATTCCGCTTGTGTTGACTGCTACATTAAGTGGTATTACTGAGCCAATTGATTTCATGTTTGCGTTTATTGCACCTGGCTTATTCTTAGTTCATTCAATTATTGCGGGTACCTTTGTTGCCTTATTAAAGGTTTTCAATATTCATTCAATGACTACAGGCTTAATTAATAGTTTCTTGATGAACTTATCTGCTGGTGTTGAAAGAACTGCTTGGCCAAAGATGTATTTATTAGCTTTAGCTGAAATTATTGTTTACTTTGTAGTGTTTGTATTCATTATCAAGAAGTTTAATTTAAAGACACCTGGTAGAGAAGATGCTGTAGTTGTTGAAGAAGAAAATGGTAGTGCAAAGACAGTTAATGCTTCTAATGATGGTGTTGCTGAAGCTATCATTGAAGGTTTAGGTGGCAGAGAGAATATTGAGAATGTTGATAACTGTTTCACTCGTTTAAGAGTTAAGGTTAAGGATGCTAGCTTAGTTAATGATGCAGTTATTAATAAGGTTAAAAATAGTGGAATCGTTAAGAAGAATAATGATATTCAAGTTATCTTCGGTATCGAAGTTCCACAAATTAGAAAAGCTGTTGATGCAGCATTAAATAAATAAAATCAGGAGGTTTTAGATATATGATTATTGCGATTGCAGGTGGAGGAAGTACTTTCACTCCAGGTATTGTTAAGTCTATTGCGTTACGTAAGGATGAACTAGGCGTTGATGAGATTCGTTTATATGATATCAACAAGGAAAGACAAGATAAGGTTGCTGTTGTTGTTAAGTGGATCTTGGATGAAGAATTACATTCAGGTATTAAGTTAACTGTAACTAATGATAAGAAGGAAGCTTACAGCGATGCATCATTCGTGTTTGCTCAAATGCGTGTTGGTTTGTATGCAATGAGAGAAAGCGATGAGAAGATTCCTTTGAAGCATGGTTGTGTTGGTCAAGAGACTTGTGGTTGTGGTGGTTTAGCATATGGTATGCGTACTATCTTCCCTATGATCGAGTTGATTGATGATGTTGAAAAGTATGCTAAGAAGGATTATTGGATTCTTAACTATTCTAATCCTGCTTCTATTGTTTCTGAGGCTTGTAATAAGTTAAGACCTAATGCTCGTATTATTAATATTTGTGATATGCCTATCGCTATTATTGATTTGGTTGCTGCTGCATTAGAGATTAAGGATAAGAAGAATATCGTATATGATTACTTTGGCTTAAATCATTTTGGTTGGTTTACTAATATCGAATATAAGGGTGAAAGCATCATGGAACCTTTGAAAGCTTATATTAAGGAACATGAGATCTTGTTGCCAGCTTCTTATTTAAAGGGTAAGGAGAGTTTGACAAACTCTAGCAATAATACTAATCGTCATGCGAAGGGTAGCTGGTATTATGTTTGGAAGGGTGTTTATGAGATTCTTGAGAACTTCCCTGAATATATTCCTAATACTTATTTGAACTATTACTTACAATCTAAGGAGTTTGTTGAACATTCTAATGTTGAACATACTCGTGCTAATGAGGTAATGGAAACTCGTGAGAAGAACTTGTTTGATGGTATTGATCATTACTTAAAGACAGGTGAGATTGATGAAAAGGTGTTCTATGCAGGTAGTCATGGTGATTGGATTGCTGATTTGGCTATTGCGCTTAAGAATGATACTAAGGCTCGTTTCTTGGTAATCGTTGAAAATAAGGGTGCTTTGCCTAATATGCCATATGATGCAATGGTTGAGGTTCCTGCTTATATTGGTAAGGATGGACCAGAGGTAATTTCTCAAAAGCCTATTCCATTGTTCCAACAAGGTTTGATGATGCAACAATTAAATAGTGAAAAGCTATTAGTTGAAGGTTGTATCGAAGGCTCTTATGAAAAGGTACTACAATCATTCACTTTAAATAAAACTGTGCCTAGTATGACTGTTGCTAAGGCAATCTTAGATGACATGATTGAGGCTAATAAGGGTTTCTGGCCTGAGTTAAAGTAAGACTTGTTAAATAGATGTCCTTTAGAATTCCCCAAGTACTTATTTGATTTTTTAGGACAAAGTAAAAACACGGTGTTTGTTTATTATTATAAGCATCGTGTTTTTTATTATTTAGACAATTTCCCTATTTCGCTTATGATATATCACTTGATAAGCGAGATAGGGAAATAATAAGTGACTATCCAATAAAATATAGATATGTATTAAGAGTTTTTAAACTCTACTGTGATTAACTAAAGATGATAATTGCAGTTGATTATAAACATCATTTACAGCTCTTTCATAACAAGTGAATGAATGAAGATTGTTGTTGTCAAAAACTAAATTATTATTTTTATATGTAAGATACTTTTCTCTAACCAATTGCCAATCTGAATTATTTTTAATGTAAGTTTCTTTCCTTTTGATGTCTCTTGAGTCAGGGGTTTGGTTCCAAAACCATGTATCAGACTGTATAGAACCAGTTTTACAGTGAATTAATCTTTGCCAGTCCCCTTACTTATCTTCTTTTACTATGGCTATATCGAACTTATATTTGGTTTGATTATATTGGTTAAAACTTTTAAGTTTAGTTGATAAAGATGATGTGGAATCTTGCCAGTCTTCATAGCCATATTTTTTTAGAACTTTGTTAAATGATTTTCTAACTGCCTCCTTAAGGTCTTTTCCATTGTTTATTGGCGATTTTATAACAACCAAATTGTAATCCATATCTACGTCACCTTTTTCATTTTGAGTAATCATTTTACGTTTGGCACTACCCACAAGCATGATGTATGTTCCGATATCATAATCAATCTTTAGTTGGTGTCCTAATGCTTGTGTTAGCTTAGTTCCTTCGTGTGTTAGTTTTTTGATGAATTGAACATCTGTTAAATATTTATACATTCTTCCTCCTAAGCCCATACCTACCAGATAGTATATTGCTAAACTAAATCATTACATTATAACTAACTAGTATGGACTTATCAATGATAAAAAGTGTTCCTATTCAAGGACACTTTATGTGATTTTTAGTAGTTTGTTCTGAAACGAGAACACTAGTAATAGATATTGGCAATAACAGGATAATGATCAGTTGGATATATCGTGTTATAAGAAGATGTAATCTTATTAACTTCATCAATAGATAGATTATCTGATATAAAGATATGGTCTATTGGAAGGTGTTTATATAAGAAGGAACCAACATTGCCTCTAAGAGTTGATCCCATTTCATCATACGATAGGTCTTTTAATCTTTTGCTTAAAAGACGTAGGGCAGGTGACAACCTAGTGCAGTTAAAATCACCACATAGTAGAGTAAAGTCACCTTGTTGGTACTTATGAATTATCTTTGAAAGAATAATTGCTTGCTTAGTACGTACAAAAGGGAAGTTAGCGTCTAAGTGGGTATTAAAGACAGTGAAGGTTTTATTAGTTAACTTGTCTTTTAAATATACATAGGTAACGATACGAGGAAATTGGGAAAGAAGATATTTAGATCCTTTCTTGGTTACTGTATCTGATAACCATAGAGTTTTTCCTTCTATTAGTTCGTATTTATCTTTGTTAAAAAGAATTGAAGAATATTCATCACTTAAAAGAGAATGTCTTGATTCTCCAAAGATAGCATATTTATTTAAAATATCTTTAAGATAAGGAAACATTGAATCAGTTAGTTCTTGTACGCCGATGATGTCTGGTGTGTATTCTTCTAACATTGATTTAATAGCGGTTATTCTAATATTAAATGGTGGGTTGCCTGGTATGTTGGCTCCACTTGTTAATAAGTTTAGGCTCATAATTTTAAAAGAATTCATGAAGTTATTATATGACTTTATTTGATTATGTATTACTGAAACAATTTTCTGAAAATATATTGACAAGTTTCTTAAAAAATAGTAAAACTTTTTCATAAGCAAGGATAAGGAAAAGTAGGTATCAACGAAATTAAGTGAGTGGGGAGGTAGTGAGAACCCTGTATTTACGAGATATTGAAAGAACACCTAGGAGTTTCAAACCGAAGTAATAGTAGGCTTTGACGGAGTTGGACCGTTATCTTACCAAGTTTCAATGATGGTTGAAAGAGTGATTGGTTGTTAGATCAATAATTTGGGTGGTACCGCGGAGTTTTACAGTTCTTCGTCCCATGGGATGAAGGAACTGTTTTTTATTTTTTAGGAGGCGTACTATGTGTGGAATTATTGTATCAACTGATGTTTTAACTAAATTAGAAGATTTTAAGAAGGGTTTAAAAGCTTTATATGATAGAGGGCCAGATGATTCTAAGATTGTAGATACAGGTGCTGGTTTATTGGGTTTTCAAAGATTAGCTATTATGGGTTTAACTAAAGAGGGTATGCAACCATTTGAAAAAGATGGCAAGTATGTTGTATGTAATGGTGAATTATATGGCTTTAGAGTAGTGAAGAAAGAACTTGAGAAGAAGGGTTATACTTTTGTGTCTGATTCTGATTGTGAGTTGTTGTTGCCACTATATGAAGAATATGGACTTGATATGTTTGTTGGTTTAGATGCGGAATTTGCCCTTGTTATGTATGATCCAAAGCTTGGTTATATAGCTGCTAGAGATCCAATTGGTATCAGGCCATTATTCTATGGTTATACCGAAAATGGTAAGATTTGTTTTGGTTCTACTGTTTCTAGTCTTCTTCCAATATGTAAGGATATTAAGGCTTTCCCTCCAGGTACTTATTATGCTAGTGGTAAGTTTGTGGAGTATAGAAAGATATATGAGGCTACTAGTGTTGTTGATGATGATATTTTTAAGAATATTCATGATAAGTTAATTGCTGGTGTGTTAAAGAGAATGGATGCGGATGCAAAGGTTGGCTATTTGTTGTCTGGTGGTTTAGATTCTTCTTTGATTTGTGCGATTGCTCAAAAACATAGTGATAAGCCTATTCGAACCTTTTCTATTGGTATGGAAGATGATGCGATTGATTTGAAGTATGCTAGAAAGGTTGCTGAATATATTGGAAGTGACCACACTGAATTTAAGATGTCTAAGGATGATATTTTAAATGCTTTGCCAGAGGTAATTAGAATATTAGAGACTTGGGATATTACAACTATTAGGGCTTCTTTAGGCATGTATATCTTGTGTAAGAAGATTCAAAAGACTACTGATATCAAGGTTATTTTAACTGGTGAAGTTAGTGATGAATTGTTTGGCTATAAGTATACTGATTTTGCCCCTGATGCCAAGAGTTTTCAAGAAGAGGCTAGTAAACGAGTTAGAGAATTGTATATGTATGATGTGTTAAGGGCTGATAGGTGTATTTCTTCTAATTCCATGGAAGGTAGGGTACCTTTTGGTGATTTGGATTTTGTGGAGTATGTGATGAGTATTGATCCAAGTCTTAAGATGAATAAGTATGGTATGGGTAAGTATTTATTACGTCATGCGTTTGAGAAGGATGATTTATTGCCTAGGGAAATATTGTTTAGGGATAAGGCAGCTTTTTCTGATGCGGTAGGTCATTCTTTGGCTGATTATTTAAAGGAATATGCTGAAAGCAAGTATAGTGATAAGGAATATGAGGATGGCGTTAAGAAGTATACATATTGTCCACCTTTTACTAAAGAATCATTATTATATAGAGATATCTTCGAATCTTATTATCCAGGTTTAGATTCTTTGATTGTTGATTATTGGATGCCTAATAAGTCTTGGAAGGGTTGCGAT
This sequence comes from uncultured Erysipelotrichaceae bacterium, assembly GCA_934675465.1. Lineage (GTDB taxonomy): Bacteria > Bacillota_I > Bacilli_A > Erysipelotrichales > Erysipelotrichaceae > Colivicinus. Next base: position 44,142 of record CAKUQM010000005.1, read on the forward strand.
GTGAATGATCCTTCTGCTAGGTATTTAAGTAATTATGGGGATAGTGCTAAATAGTTTGGTATACTCTTATCAAGAGAGGTTGATATTAATGAGTAGAAGTACGGAAAAGGCAATGAAGGCCGCAATGAAATATTTAAATGAGCATGCGACTGGTGATGAGAGTGAAGAAGAGCTCAATGATTTATTGAAGGAATTTATTGTTGATTATAATAGTAAGCTACATGATGATAATGTTGAGTTTACAGTTGATGATTATCTTGAGATGGCTGAAGAGGCGGATTCTGATGAGGAAGAATTAGAATTTATAAATATGGCTTTGGACTTAGATCCTGATAACATTGACGCTCAGGTTAAACTAATTGAGGCTGATTCTAAGACTTATGAAGAAGAGATTGAAAGATTAAACGATAAGATTGAGGAAGTAAAACTTAAATATAAAGATGATTACAAGAATTCGGTTGGTGAGTTCTATATGGTTTTCCATACAAGACCTATTATTAGACTATATTATGGTTTGATGGTGGACTATATTGAGTGTAATATGCTTGGTAAGGCTAAGTCTATTGCTGAAGAAATCTTACGTTTAAATGAGAATGATAATCTTGGTGCTAGATATAATTTGATTGGCTTGTATGCTTATTTTGAAGAAGAGGAAAAAGCTTTAGAGTTAGTTGAAAAATATAGCGATGGAGAAAGTCTTGAATCACAATTTTTATTAAATCTTGCGATTCTTTATTATAAGAAGTGTGATTTTGTAAAGTCTGAGGAATATATTAAGCAACTTAACAAGACAAATAAAAGCTTTAAGAAGTTTGCGAAGTCTTTTGAGGATTGCACTATTATGGATATGGTTTATGAGATTGATAGTCCTATGTATCAAAGGGGTACTTTAAATGAGTTGGTGATGGATTATGTTTCTAATCGATATTTATATAATTCAATGTTATCTTTCTTTGACTTTGCCCAAAGATGTTTAAAGAAAAAGCCTGCTAAGAAGAAGGCTAATAATAAGAAGTTGTCATAGTATGAGTTTGAGGATTGTTTCTAAGGATATTAAATATTTAGATGTAGATGTAGTAGTTGATGCTACATCTATTTTGTCTTGTAAAGATGAAACAGTTTTAAGAAAGTTTTATAGGAATTGTTTAAGCATGGATGTTAATAGTCTTGCGATTCCTTTGGTTCCTTTTGGTGATTCAGAGTTTTCTAGGGAAGATGGTCTGATGATTGCCTTGGATGAACTTAATAATAATTTGGATGTTTATATTTTATGTGAAAATTTATTTGAATATGATGATTTAGATGCTTATTTATATGGCTTTAAAATTGAAGATTCAAGAATTGATTATCGTATAGAGACGCCAAAAGAACTAGAAGATAGGCTTGCTCATTTGAAAGATACTTTCTCGGAATATTTGATGTATCTTATAGGGCAAAATGGTTTAACTAATACAGAAGTCTATAAGAGGGCTATGCTTAGTAAGAAGGTCTTTTCTAAGATTAAAAACGATCCTATGTATCATCCAAATAGGAATACTGCCTTGCGTTTGTGCGTTGGTGCTAAGTTAAATATGGAACAAACAAAAGAATTGCTTGCAAGGGCCGGATATGCATTATCACCCTGTGATAAGACGGATATTGTGTTTTCTTATTTTATTGAAAATAAGAAATATGACATGATTGAATTAGATATTCAGCTAGAAAAATATGGGGAACATTGTATCATATTTTAGTGAAATTATGGTCGCTTAACAAGCGACCTGTTTTTTTATCTCTTCTAGTATACTTAAGTAACTTAAGAAGAAGGAGAGTTAAAAATGGAATACAAATCATATCAACATATTGAGAAATTAGGCAGAGAAGAGTGTGAAGGAATCTTGAATGGAACCGTTACAATACAACCCAAGATTGATGGCACTAATAGTGTTGTTTGGTTGGGTGATGATGGCAATTTGCATGCAGGTTCTCGTAAAAGAGAATTAACTTTAGATAATGATAATGCAGGTTTTATGGCCATGATCATTAAGGATGAGAAGATAAGGGAATATTTGACCAAACATCCTAATCATTATGTTTTTGGAGAATATTTAGTTCCACATACAATTAGAACTTATGATAGTGATGCATGGAAGAAGTTTTATATTTTTGATGTGTTTGAATTAGATGACAATTATGGAAGGTATCTTTCATATGATGAATATGTTCCCTTGTTGGAGGAGTATGGATTAACTTATATACCAGAGATTGCTAGACTTGAGAATCCAAGTATTGATGAGGTAGCTGCTTGTATTAATAAGACTCATTATTTGATGCCGGAGGGTAAAACACCTGAGGGTGTAATTGCGAAAAATTACAATTATAAGAATAAGTGGGGTCATGTGGTTTGGGGAAAGATTGTGTCTGAAGAATTCTTTAATAGAAAGACAAAATTAAGAACTAAGAATCATGAGAACAAGAATGAGGAAGGGTTTGAGAAGAAAATTGCGAACGAATATATTACAGAAATGTTGATTAGGAAGGAATATGCCAAAGTATTAAATGATTATCCTAACGCTAGAAGAAATGAATTGATTGGTAGGACCTTGTCTAGTGTTTATGAATCTTTCATTGAAGAAGATTTATTAACGGTTGTTAGAAAGAATAGGAAGTGCACTATCAACTTTATTAGGATGAAGATTGAAAGTGATAATCGTGTTAAAGAAGTATTGAAGGATGAGTTGTTTTAAGGAGAATGCATGAGAGATTTTAAGGAAATTAGTAATATGGTGGCAGATAGTAAGAAAAGAGCATATCAGATGGTCAATAGAGAAATGATTTTGATGTATTATCAAATCGGTTAAATAATCAGTGAGAAGTCAGAAGACTTTGTGGATGGTTTGAGTGAATTTTTAAGAAGAAATTATTCTGGATCAAAAAGTTTTAACGAAAGAAACCTTAATAATATGAAACAATTTTATGAACTATATAAAGATAGTAAGATTGTGGAAAAGGCATTGGTGAACTTGAACTGGCCAATGAATTTGGTGCTAATGTCTGGGTGTAAATCTATGGAAGAACGCATGTTCTATGTAGATATGTGCCTTGAGGAACAATTGAACGAAGAAGAGTTAGAAGGTCGTATAAAGGAAAATTTTTATAAAAAATATGTGGAGTCAAAGAAGAAAGTTGATTCGCCTTTTGATGAAATAAGAAAGATAGTTGATAAGGTATTATCTGATGATATCTTGCTTAAGTATATGAATGAACAAGAACAAGAAATAGAAGAAGATGTAAAGGATTCTATTATTGATTATTTAAAAGAGTATCTTTTAAATAATGATAAAAATATATCACTGTTTGGTGAAAAATATGAAGCTGATTTTGATAATTTAATAGATCTTCTGTTTTTAAATAATGACTTATCTTGTTTTGTTGCATTAGATTTGGAACTTGGAAAATATAAACAAGAATATCTTAATAAGATGAAAGTCAATTTAGAATATTTAGATAATTATTCAGTGAGACTAAAGAAAATCCTAGTGTTGGCATTGTTATTTGTATAGATGATGATACTGAAGATGTTGAATATTTATATAATCGAGATTTATCAGCTTCATTATTTGTGAAATATGATTCAGCATTATTGGATAAAGAACTTCTTTTGAACAAGTTGAAACAATATAAGAAATTGTTGTAAGAATGATTAAAGTGGCGGAGTTTTAGTAAATTTATACACTTACCGCCACTTTAATTTTGATTATAACGATTAAAACGGCGGAAACTGGTAAAAATCATTAAAATCCGCCGAACAAGTAATAAAGTATACAACGTCAATTAACTAGTTCTTTGATTATCGTACAAACAAGGACTATAATACTGAATAAAATTGAAAGGAATTGCTTGTTATGATTAAAATAATTACAGATTTTTTGATAGATATTATATATAAGGCACATGCTTATTTGTTGACATTAAATGATTCATATGAAGCTTATTTGAGTGATAAGGAACTACATTTTCTAATAATAGGAATAATGGGTATTTTAATGTTGATGGTATTCTATCCGTTGTTTAAATGGTTGGCTAAAAAACATTTGGAGATACTAATTGCTTGGTTTTATGTGTTTACTATCTTAGTAGTAATAACTTTTGCGATAGAGATTGCTCAATGGTACTCAAATAGCGGTGTTATGGAATTCAGAGATATTGTTGCAGGTCTTGCAGGATATTTCTTGATGTTGTTTGTGTTTATAGTTATTGTGAGAATTGTTGAATTAATTAAAAAGAGCCATAACTCTTAGCTATGGCTCATGCTTAATAATTTAATAGGATCTCCTTCATAAGTATCACATCCTTTCAAATCAGCTAATGTACTCTCATTCAACGCTGATTGGATTGAATGAGAACTAATTTAATTCTAGTAGAATCTCCTTCATACAAGTTCTCCTCTTTACACTTTTAATATACCAATTTTAAATAAAATGAGTAGTCTATTTTTTAAATTTTTTTTATGAGATAATGAATATGTTGGGTATTTAGTTCTCATAAATAGGATATTTGTTACAAAGGGTAACAACTTTTTCTCTTATATTATCAATATTATTTTCATAGTCAGTAACGGTTTGATAGATAAGATCAGCGATTATTTCCATGTCTTCTTCTTTCATTCCTCTACTAGTTATGGCTGCTGTTCCAATTCTTACACCACTTGTCACAAAAGGACTTCTAGGATCATTTGGAATAGCATTTTTATTTAAAGTGATATAGACATTGTCACATCTAGTTTGCAGTTCTTTTCCTGTGATACCAAAGTTTGTTAAGTCTAATAGTAACAAATGATTATCAGTACCACCTGTTACCATGTTGAAACCTTTGTTTCTTAAGGCTTCAGCTAGAGCTTTACAGTTTTTGACTATTTGAGCTTGATATTCTTTAAAAGAAGGATCTAAGGCTTCTTTAAAGGCTACAGCCTTACCTGCAATAACATGTTCAAGTGGTCCTCCTTGAGTTCCAGGGAAGATAGCTTTATTGAAATTGAACTTTTCATTGATTTCGTTATTCGAAAGAATTACACCACCTCTTGGTCCTCTTAATGTTTTGTGAGTTGTAGTGGTTACTACATCAGCATATGGGAAGGGACTAGGGTGTAGGCCTGCGGCAACAAGTCCTGCAATGTGGGCCATGTCTACCATTAAATAGGCGCTTACTTCGTCTACTATTTCTCTAAACTTTTTAAAGTCAATGATTCTAGGATAAGCACTAGCTCCAGCAATGATTAATTTTGGTTTGTGTTTTTTGGCTAGTTCTAGGACGTTGTCATAGTCGATATATCCATTTTCATCTACACCATAAGGTACGCAATTGAAGTATTTGCCTGAGAAGTTAACAGGGCTACCGTGGCTTAAATGTCCACCTGCATCAAGGCTCATGCCCATGTATGTATCACCAGGATTTAACATAGCGAAAAAGACAGCCATATTAGCTTGAGCACCTGAATGCGGTTGAACGTTTGCGTATTCACAGTTAAATAGTTTTTTCACTCTTTCAATCGCAATGTTTTCGACAACGTCTACGTTTTCACATCCGCCATAGTATCTTTTACTAGGATATCCTTCAGCATACTTGTTAGTAAGCACTGATCCCATAGCGTATAGCACAGTAGGTGATACGATGTTTTCTGAGGCAATTAGTTCGATGTTTCTATTTTGTCTAGCATATTCATCTTTGATTGCCTGTCCTACTTCTTCATCTTCTTGATATACAAGATTCATCATTTCTTCGATCATTTGGATATCCTCCTTATAATATTATTTGTATGTTAATCTAAAGCCTTGTCCATATACTGATTGAACACGTGTTGTGATGACAAAGGCTTGTTTGTCAATTTTTTCTAATATTTCAAGTAAGTCTGAGTATTCTCTTTTGTCGATGATTACCATCAGCATTTTGCGTTTTTCTAGAGTGTAGCCACCTTGTACATTAAAGATGCTTACACCTCTATCTAGTTCATTAAAAATTTCTTGTTTAAGTTCTTCCCATTTAGATGAGATGATTTCAACTTGTAGTGAGTCATCGCCATGGGCAGTTTCAATCTTGTTGATTACCATAGAAGTTAGGATAACGGAAATTAGACCGTTTAATAGTGCTTCTAGTGGGTAGTTCATAAGGCCAAGTAAACAAGTAAGGGCGTCAGTCATAAAGATGAATTTACTTGTTTCAATGCCTGTGAAGTGGTTTAGTACAAGGGGTGGAATGTCCATACCGCCTGTTGAGGCACCACTTCTAATAACGATACCAATTCCGATACCGGCAATTAGACCAGAGTAGATACTAGCTAATAGGGTTGGTATTTCTAGTGGTATTGGGAATAGTGATAGTATGTCAATGAATATTGGGTATAGTATTGAGGATACTACTGTTTTTACCGCAAAGTCTTTGCCTAGTATCATCCAACCTACTAAGAATAGTCCGATTACTAGAAAGTTGATTATGAACTTCTGGGATACTGGTACTATTGGGGCAAGGGCAACAGCTACACCGGCGACACCTCCTGTTAGGATGTCAAAGGGTAGTATGAAGTATTGGACACTGATGGCTAATAGGAAGTTTCCTAGGGCAATGATTAAAAAGTCTTTTATTATTTTCTTTCGCATGTTTATATTGTACTCTTTTAGGAAATGTTTTAAAAAGCCTTATGACTGATAGAATCATTTGAACAAGTAACTGTATTTGTTTCTTTGAGCCATTAGAATGTCGTATACTCTTTCTTTTGTGCTATCATCATAATATTGTTCGTTATTTAAAATATTGATAAGGTCATTTCTGTTCCATAAAAATTTAATTATAGAATCATCAATGGCTTCTAATTGTTCATCAAAGTCGGTTGAGATGGTTTTTGATTTAACTTTTTTCATCAATGCATAAACATCTTTATCTAAGGGGTAGTCCATGATGGTGTCCGATAATAGGCAAGCACCATTATCAAAAATAGGACAGTAATCAAAAGTACCATCATTTTTTCTGATTACCGCAAGATTATGCATGTGTCTGTCTTCATTAAGAAAAAGAGCATCGATCGTAAGTGTTTTAGATAAGTATTTGTCAAAGTCTTGTAGGTTTGTGAGCATTTTAATGTTGTTTACGATGAAGTCTTTTCTTTTGTTTATATCGTTTATTTTAAAGATGTTTTGGTATAAACTTTGACCATATCTGTTTTTAAAGAGTCTTTCTAAGGTGATTAAAGATTCATCTTCTTTTAAAAAGTTTGTACTTCTACAGCCATTGTAGATAGTATCTCCATATCTAATTTGTTCGGTATCATAGATTACGTATTCATTTTCATTTAAATTTGAGAATCTTAAAAGATTGGAAACAACATATTCTACTAATCCTTCGTAGCCACAATAGTCAGCTTTGTACCAAGTGTCTTCTTTTTGCCACTTTAGTTGATTGCCTTTTGATGATTTTCGATTATCTTGATATATTTCTTTGCCAAATAAGTCAATCATTGTTGATTCCTCCGTATTCTATTTTTATCCAGAACTTGTCTTCGGCCATTCTTCCTTGAGTTTTTTCTACAATCATAAAAGGATCATAAAAAGGAAGATCTAGTTCCCTTAACATTAGTTTTAGTTTGTCTCTTTCTTCAGGAAAACATCTACTTTTTAAAAATTCAATATAGTCATCATAAACTGGATTATTATTTATGCCAAAGGCACGTTTGTGAATATCGTTAGTAAAGTTTTTTATTTTTATGATTCTATTGATTTCATCAACGTCTATTAATGTGCATAGTGTGGCGTTTTCATAGTATTTTAGTCTTACTGTGAAGTTTGATGCGAATGCTGGGATTTTGAGTTCTTCTATTAAATTAGTGTTGTTGTATAGCATTTCATAAATAGTGTTTATAGTCCCGCATATTTGTTCACTTTTTTCCCATCTTTCTATGGTTTTGTTGCTGACACAACAAAAATTTGCAAATTCGTTTTGCGTTAGATTTAATTTTTTTCTTAGTTGTTTAACGTCTTTTCCAGATAATTTTTCTCTAATTGCAAATTCCATATTGTTTCCTTGTTTAAATTATACACAAAAACAGACAAAATGAGGGATAATTTAAGAAAAAAACCCTCAAAATGTCTCTTTTGGGGTAATTATTAACATTGTAAGCGTTATCCGTTAAAATCGGCTTTTATTGCGTGTTTAGATAAACTATACAATAAGTTTACTTGTTATAATAAAAATGGAAAAGAGAGGGACAATTAAATGATTAGTTATACTTATGTGATTAAAGATGAAAATGGTATGCACGCACGTCCTGCTGCTATGTTTGCACAAGGATGCAGTAATTTCAATAGTACAGTTACTTTGACTGCTAATGGAAAGACTGTTGATGCGAAGAATGTGACTGCTATTTTATCTCTTGGTTGTAAACAAAATGATGAGATTAAGATTGATATCGATGGTGATGATGAGAATGCATGTTTCGATAAGGTAATGCATGTCTTAGATACAAAGTTCAATCGTTTAGATACAATGCGTCCATTGAAGGTAGCTTTCTTCGGTGCTAAGGATTATGATAAGACTTTCTTCGTTGAACTATCAAAGGATAAGGGTCCTGGTACTTATAATGTAGATATCACTTATTTTGATGTTCGTTTGACAAAAGAAACTGTTTCTTTAGCTAAGGGTTATGAGGCAGTTTGTATTTTCGTTAATGATGAATGTGGCGAAGATGTTGTTAGAAAATTATATGAATATGATGTTAACTTAGTTTTATTAAGATGTGCTGGTTTCAATAATGTTGATATCAAGACATGTAATGAATTAGGTATTACTGTATTAAGAGTTCCTGCTTATTCACCTTATGCGGTTGCTGAACATAGTATGGCTATTTTACAAATGGCTAATAGAAGACTTCATAAGGCTTATAACAAAATTAAGGATAATAACTTTGATTTAACTGGTTTATTGGGTATGGACTTACATAACAAGGTTGCTGGTATTATTGGTACTGGTAAGATTGGTGTTTGCATGGCTAATATCTGTAAGGGTTATGGTATGAAGGTTATTGGTTGGGATGCTTATCCTAATAAGCAATTAGAAGAGAGCGGTTTGTTGACTTATGTTTCTAAGGAAGAATTGTTTAAGAAGTCAGATTTAATTTCTCTTCATGCTCCACTTATTATGGGAGAAGGCGGTACTTATCACTTAATTAATAAGGAGTCAATTGATTTGATGAAGCCTACTGCAATGTTGGTTAATACTGCAAGAGGTGGCTTGATTAATGCGGAAGATTTAATCGACGCTTTAAAGGCTGGTAAGTTCCATGCGGTTGCACTAGATGTTTATGAGGGTGAAGATACAAACGTTTATACTGACTTGTCTGATGATATCGTTACTAATGATATTACTGGTAGATTGTTGATGTTCCCTCAAGTAGTTATTACTTCACATCAAGCATTCTTCACTCGTGAAGCTTTACAAGCTATCGCTACTCGTACAATGGAAAATGCTCGTAACTACGTAGAACATAAGGATTTTGGTCCTGCTCAAGTTAAGTAGTTAGATAGTTAAATTAAATTAAACAAAGGATTGGGGTTAACTCGATCCTTTTTTAAAGCTTTTGAATATGTAAACCATCCTTACAATGAATGCAAGGTACTTCAGTGATGTTACCTATTTTGATTGTTTCTAGATATTCTTCGATTGTGCCTAAATAGTAGACTTCTGCTTTGTCTAATTGTTTAACATTTAGTTTGATTACTTTTGTTTTGTTAGAAATGGTATAAGTGTTATTGTTTGTTTTCATAATTTTATTCTCCTAATTGAAAGTAGATGCCATCTTTACAATGAATCATTGGGATGCTTGTGATGTTTCCTTGTTTTTCACTTTGTTCATATTCTTCTCTGGTACCTAAATAGATGATTTTGGTAGTATAGATGTTTTCGTAATTAATTGTAATATTTATGGGATTGTTGTTTGTTAGATAGATTTCTTCTTCGTAATGTGTTTTGTTTAGAATTTTTAATGTGTATTCATCACTAGCTTTAAGACCATTGTTAAAACCTATTTCAAAACCTAAAGAGTACATATCATCTATAAAATCTTGGGCAACAAATTTTGCTATTTTGTATCTTAATGTGCTAAAAACTCTACAAACATTACATACAACATTTACTCTAAACCATTCTTTTAAATCTATTTTGTTCATAGTTTTGTACCTCCTAAATTGTGTAGTTATTATAAGGGGGTATAATGATAAAAACGGACATAATGGAGGTGCTTATGCGTAGTTATCGAAATAGTATTCTAATAGAAACATTAATTTCATATTTTTTGAGTATGGGTATCGATGTTGATACTAGTCTTATTAAGAGATTTAATGAGATTGTTAATAATAAAGAAGTAAGTCAAGAATCTTTTGAAAGGTCTTTAAGAAGAAATATTGAAGAGTTAAAGAAGATTGGCACTTTAAAAGCAAGTGCGAGGGTTCGTAAGGTTAAAGTGGAAGGTGGAAAGTCTAGTAGAATCTTATGTAGCGATTATTTAAGTGAATTAGTACCATTTAATTCGCTTAATTCAGCTCATTCTAGGGATTTATATTATGTTGTGCTGTTGCTAAATACACCATGTGTTGAAGGTGATTTAAGAGATAGTGCCATGAACTATTATTTTAAGTTTGTAGAAAATAATGAAGAGACAAGAGCTAAGTTTGTTGATTTGTTTGTAATATTAAGGGATGTCCTTATTGCTTTTGCGCTTGTAGATAATGAAGAAGATAGGGTGAATAAGATTAAGGAATTGTTTGATAAAAGAACGAATAATATTTTTGATATGGTTGCTCATATCAAATTAAATGAGGGCTATGATGTTGAATCTAATAAAGATCTGGACAATGTAGAATCAACATATAACTATGATGATGGAGATTATGTTGTACTTAATAACAACTAATCTTTGCGATAAGTGTTGCATTTTTAATGCAACGACTTGTATCAATGATGTAGCCATTATGTAAAAATAATTATTGATTTATTGAAATTGTTGTGATAAATTTGTAGCTACCATAAAGAGAGATGGAGGGACAAGCCCGATGAAGTCTCAGCAACCCTAGTGTTACTAGAAGGTGCTAAAGCTTGAAACGATGGGTAGTGTTTTATAATTGGCTCCTGTCGTTACGATGGGAGCTTTTCTTTTTCTCTTTATGTAACGGAGGAAGTATGGAAAAGAATTACAAGTATTACATTAACTGTAGAAGTTATGAAGAGAAAAATGAATTAGCGAACTATTTGAAAGAATGTGGTTGTATTTTAAAGGGTGAAATAACTAACAGCACACCTACTCAGGTTCTTGTTGTTGAAGGAGGATTAGTGCCATCTTTTAGTGAAAAGAAAGATAAGGCAAGTCATGTTTGGTGTTTGGGGTTTCATCCTTTTATGTATGATGTGAATGCTTTTAAGAAGATGCTTGATGATTTAAAGCCTATATCTTTAGATAGTTTGCTAAAGAATAATGAATATGTTGATATTGTGGTTGATGATGTTGAATCATTTAAGGAATATAGTGGTCTTTGTATATTAAATCCTAATACAGTTAGGGTATATAAGGATAAGAAGATAGCAATAATTGATAATAGTGATTATTATTTATATTTTAATGATTTATTAGACGGAAAGATTATTCCTTATAGAAAGATAAATGATAAGACATATATTATCTTAGATTATGTTGATAATTTTTATTATCGAAACTTAAATAATGAATCTGTTAGTAAGAAATGGTATGAGATACATAGTTAAGGCTTGACTTTTTAGGATTGCGGCTTATACTTGACTATCCCATCCCTTTTTATAATTTTTTTGTTCTTTGAAAATTAAATATTTGTTTTTTCTATTGTTTTTTGTTTTTAAAAATGGAGGACGCTAAATATGTGTAAAAATTTTGTTGTTGTTTCTAGATTTACTAATGAAAAAGGTTTTGTAACAAAAATTACAAATACTAAGATTTACGTTTCTTTTACAAGTTCTTATGACTGTAGTATTGGATTGAGTTTAAAGAATTTTAAAAAGACATTGATTGTTAATGAAGATGATATGAGTGAAATATTAAAAATTAGAGAGGCTAAAAAAATAGAAAGAAGATTGGAAATTGAGGAGTGGAAAAGAAAACATCCAATCAATCTTGATAATTATATAGAGCTACCTGAATTATCTGCAGAAGGATATATTTTTGGAGGATGGTATAAAGATCCAGACTTTAAACGTAAAGTAGTACGTATACATAAAAATAAATTTACTTTGCCTTTGGATCTTCATGTTAAATGGATTCCTATTGATGAATGTTCAAACTAAATATGGAGGATCTAATATGAAAGAATTTGATAGTATTATTGGCTATGATGATGTTAAGTTAGAGCTTTTTAGAATTGCTGATATGCTTAATAATCCTAATAAGTATAAAAGATTAGGTATTAGGTTAATAAGGGGTTTGATGATAGTTGGTGAAGAGGGTTTGGGTAAGACTTTAATGGCTAATTGTTTGATTAAGGCTTTAAATAGAAATGTTTATACAATCAAAAATGATATGGGAGTATCTGGCATTAAAGAAACTTTTGATAAGGCTAAGGAAAATGGTAATTCAATAGTTTTTATAGATGATTTGGATAACATATCAAATGTTGTTAGATTTGATAATCATGCAAGAGAATATATCGCTATTCAATCATGTATTGATGATTGTAAGGATAGTGATGTTTTTGTATTGGCTTGTGTTAATAATGATAGTTTATTGCCTAGATCTCTTGTAAGAGAGGGAAGATTTGATAAATTGATTTATGTGGAAACACCTAATATTGATGATGCAACTAAGATTATTAAACATTTTTTGAGTGATAAAAAGTGTTCTATGGATTTAGATTATTATGAGATTGCAAGTATGTTGGGTGGAAAAACTTGTACAGCCTTAAAGTTAATTCTTAATGAGGCTGGTATTTATGCTGGATATGAGAATAGATGTGAGATTGAAATGAAAGATATCATTAATTCTATTATGAGGATGGTGTATTGTTCATCAGATAAAAGAATAGATGATATAGAGGAAGTTGCCTATCATGAGGCCGGTCATGTAGTGGTTAGCGAGGTATTAAAAAAAGATAGTGTTGTGTTTGCGACTACTAGATCTTGTTTTAATGAGAAGGGTGGACATGTAGAGTTTAGGAAACAGGATTGTTTAGAGAATAAGGTTTTATTTTTGTTGGGAGGCAAGGCAGCTGTTGAAATAGTATATGGCAAGGATGATATTTTTTCTGATTATGAGATTAGTGATGCTGCAAGTTTGGTTAAAAGGCTTATTGATACGCATTGTAGTTATGATTTTATACGTTTTGGTGATAAAAAATCTAATGAGCTTTTAAAAAGAAAAGAAGTTGAGGTTAAGCTAGAGTTGGAAAGATGTTATAGGCGTGCTAAAGAGATTTTGATGGATAATAGAGAACTTTTGGATACTATTGCGAATGAACTTATTGAAAAAGAAGTATTGCTTAGTGGTGATATAAGAAGGATGGTTAGTGAATGCGGTTCTAAATAACTGCGTTTTTATTTTATTGGGGTGTTGACTTTTTAGGATTGCGGCTTATACTTGACTGTCCTACCCCTTTTTATAATTTTTTGTTCTTTGAAAATTAAATATTTGTCTTTTGTGTTTTTGTTTTTTAAATGGAGGAAATGAAATGAAAGAATTTAGTAGAGTTGTTGGCTATGAAGATATTAAGATTGAGCTTTATAGAATTATTGATATGATGATTAATCCTGATAAGTATAAGAAGTTAGGTGTTAAGACAACTAGGGGTTTACTTTTAGTTGGTAATCCTGGCTTGGGTAAGACTTTGATGGCTAATTGTATGATTGATGCTTCTAAGCGTAAGTCTTATGTGATTAAAAGGGAATTGCCTACCAATGAGTTTATAGCTTTTATTAAGGATACTTTTAAGGAAGCTAAGGATAATGCACCTTCTATTGTTTTGTTAGATGATATTGATAAGTTTGGTAAGGATCCAAGATCTGAGGAGTTTTCAACTGTTCAAGCTTGTATAGATTCTTGTAATGATAGTGAGGTGTTCTTTTTAGCAACCGCTAATAATGAAAATAATCTTCCTGATTCTTTGAAAAGAGAAGGCAGATTTGATAAGACAATCTATTTTGACGTCCCTTGTTCTGACGATGTTGGTAAGATTGTTGAATATTATTTAAGTGATAAGAAGTGCTCTAGTGATTTAAACTATATGGAAATAGCTTATTTGTTGAATGGCGATAGTTGTGCTGCTTTAGAGACAATTTTAAATGAGGCTGGTGTTTATGCTGGCTTTGATAATAGGGATGAGATTTCTATGGATGATATAGTTAAGGCTTTTATGAGAAAGACTTATAATGCTCCTGAGAAATTGGAATTTAAGGATAGCGCGTATTTTAAAGAGCTAGCTTATCATGAGGCAGGACATGCAGTAGTTGGTGAGGTTTTAGAAAAGAATAGTGTGTTGTTTGTGAATATTGTTCCAAATAATAGTGCTACCGGTGGCTTTGTTCATTTGAAAAATGATGATGATTATTTCAAGGACAAAAAGTTTATGGAAAACCGTGCAATTTCTTTGTTGGCGGGTAAGGCAGCTACTGAGGTGGTTTTTGGTAAAACGGATACAGGTGCTAGTTATGATATTAGTAGAGCTAATGAGATTGTTAGAAGATTTATTGCGGATCAATGTTCTTATGGTTTTGGTTTTATGAGTTGTGCTAAGGGTGATAATGAATCCGGAGATTTGTTAAATAGAACAAATATAGCTGTTAATTTGGAAATGGAAAGATATTATCAAAAGGCTAAACAAATTATTATAGATAATAGAGATTGTTTAGATAGAGTGGCTAAGGAGTTAATGGATAAACGTGTTTTATTATCGAGCGATATTCAAAGATTAATGGAGGTGGCTTAATGATAGGTGCGCTTATTGGTGATGTTGTTGGTTCTAGGTTTGAGTATTTAAACAATAGGAACAAGGATTTTCCCTTGTTCCATAGGGTTAGCACTTTTACTGATGATAGTGTATGTTCAATAGCGGTAGCTAAGGCTTTACTTGATAATGAGTCTAAGGATAAATTAAGTGAAGATATTAAAGAATCATTAATTTATTATGCAAAGAAGTATCCGGATAGGGGCTATGGTCCAAAGTTTTATGATTGGGTGTTTTGTGATGAAAATCATAATCCCTATAATTCCTGTGGTAATGGCAGTGCTATGAGGGTGGCTAGTGTTGCTTATTTTGCGAATAGTTTAGAAGAGACTAAAGAATTAGCGAGGATTAGTGCTTCAGTTACCCATAATCATATAGAGGGTATTAGAGGCGCTGAGGCTGTTGCGGTATGTGCTTATATGGCTAGGAATAATTATTCTAAGGAAGAGATTAAGGAATATATTTATGATCATTATTATTTGATGTTGGATTATTTTGAATATGATGAGTTGCTTAAATATAACATGTTTGATTCTACTTGTCAGGGTTCTGTTCCTGAGGCTATTTATTGTTTTCTTATTAGTGATAGTTTTGAGGATGCACTTAGAATTGCGGTGTCGATAGGTGGTGATAGTGATACGATTACGTGTATTACTGGAGCTATTGCGGAGGCTTATTATCATAATGAAAAGGAAACAAGAGATGTTGTTGAAAAATTTTTGAGTTTGAAGATAATTCCTGATGAGTTTGTTGAAGTTGTTAATAGAGTGATGGAGGAAAAATGATTAAGTTTGTTAAATATGCATGTCCTGTTTGTGATAATCATACTTTAAATAATGTAGGTGATATGTGTCCTGTTTGTGGTTGGAAGGATGAAGGCCAAGATGATGTTTTCATGCTGGATGGGCCAAGCACTGCTAATGCGAGATCAGAGTGGCAGAGAAATGCTTTTATTAATAAGTACAATGCATATACTTTAAGAAAACCTTTTGGTATAGAGAAACCTGATGGTTTTTGTATGAATAAGTATGATGATGATTTTGAGATAGCATTTTGTGATGAGTTTGAGGGAAAAAGAGCGGCTTTAAGATTGGCTGTAAAATATGGAGGAGATTTAGCTACTAGAATTTTAGATGAAGTAGAAGAGGTATATTGCACAAATCTTAGGAATATAACGATTAAGAATGTTTCTAATAAAGAAATCATTACGATGAAGTTGTGTGCTGATTCAAAGGAAGATAAAATGAATAAAATTTGTGATTGTTTATATAAAAGATTTGATTTTGATAATCACCAAATATTAAAAATAGATACTAAAGATGGTAATAAATTAATTATTGAAAGAAATGTTGGCGCGAATAATAGAAGGGAATTGTTGAGAGATATTGAGAATTGTTTTATTGCCTTTATGTGTTCTGATATTTTGGGTGATGCAAAGGATATTGTCTCTAGTTATCTATCTAAGTTATAATGTCCGTTTTTTAATAGACCATTACTATAATGGTCCTTACACCCTTATTGGGTTTAAATTAAAAAAATATGGAGGCTAACTAATATGAGTAATTTTAAAGTAATATCTAAACACACTAGTAATGTAGCTTATGTTACTAAAATCACTACAACTAAAATCTATGTAGATTTTTATAAGCGCCCCGAAGAAAGTATTGGCTTTTCTTTAAAGAAATTTATAGAAAATTTCCAATGCGAAGGAAATGATTTAGAAACAATCATTTTAATTAGAAAACATAAACAATTTCTAAGAAAAGAAGAACTTAGAAGATTAAGAGAATCATCTAATAAAAATGATGATTCTAAAGAAGTAAAGCTTATAATTGAACCAGCTTTACTTACTAGCACCCAACCTATAAGCCTTAGAGTATAAGGCTTATGGCTATGTTATAATCAGCTTAAAGAAGAACATTAATAATTATATAAAGGAGAGTATCAATGACTAATAACGAATTTGTTGAAAACGAAGATTTCGGAGAAAAAGTAGGTAATTTAGTTGATAAATTAGTGAAAATAGAAAACAATGACGAAGCTAGTAAAAATAAAATCATAGGATTGCTTCAAGACATTAATGAAGAAATCTTAAAGCATAAAATAATAGCTGATCAATATACTATCTATCCTATTTGGGTTGAAGCTTATTACAGCAATGAAAATTTTCAAGATCCATCATGTCACGATAGAACAAATGTTTTGGGTCAATTTATGTTTAGAAAACATAATATAGGTAGAGGTGGTGTTGATCTGTATCTAGGAAAACCCGATAAAGACTATTATTTATCCTTCTTAATTAAGTTGGCTATCATTCAAGTAGGTAATCAACAACCGGAATTATGTTCTCAAATTGCAATTAAATGTCGTTTAAACGGATATATAGATAAAGATTTGGAGTTTATAAAATATGATTTAAATAGAAATCATTTTGAGATAGTTGAAGATAAAAGAGTTGGACTAAGAGAAGAAAGGTGTCCAGACCATTACAATTTACCATTAGCTTCATATATTGAAGAAGTAGGTAAAAAAAGATCATATGCAACGTTAAGAAAAAAAGAAGAACTGTATATAGAATTAATAAACAACGCTCGAGTGTAATGCTTGGGCATTTTTATTTATGATATAATCGGTATATACCGGAAATAAAGGAGATAATATGCCACGTCCTAAAAGATGTAGAAGAATATGTAGTGAGCCTGTAAATAATGTGTTCTATCCAAGTGTAGATAATGGTCTAGAGGGTATTAGTCTAACACTTGATGAATATGAGGTGATAAGGCTTGTGGATTTAGAGGGATATGATCATTTAAAATGTGCTAAACAAATGGATATATCTAGGTCTACTGTGCAAGAGATATATGAGAGTGCTAGAAGAAAGATTGCGTCTTTTATAGTGTATGGCAGAAAGCTATATATTAGGGGTGGTAATTATCAAGTATGTGGTTGTAGTAAAAAGAAAGAAGGAAGAATTATGAAGATTGCGGTTACTTATGAGAATGGAATGGTGTTTGGGCATTTTGGTCATACTGCTGAGTTTAAGATTTATGATGTGGTTGATGGTAAGGTTGTAAGCAGTGAAGTAGTTGATACTAATGGTAGCGGTCATGGTGCTTTGGCTGGTTTTCTTATGCAAAGGGGTGTTGATACTTTGATTTGTGGTGGCATTGGTGGTGGTGCTATTAACGCTCTTAGCAATACTGGTATTAAGGTATATGGTGGTGTTAGTGGTGATGTTGATACTGTAGTTAATGATTTTATATTGGGTAGATTAAATTATAATCCTGATGTACATTGTGATCATCATCATGAAGGCGAAGAACATAAGTGTGGTGAGCACAACTGTGTGAAATAAAGTGAAATTTATAAGTTTTATTTTATTACGACTATAATAAAGTCATGAGTGAGAATATTTTTGGTTTAACAATTACAAATGACAAAGAATTGGATGAGGCACAGTGTCAGCATCTATTGAGTGAGAATAGAAAATATCAAGAGGTCATGTTGGAGTATCGTTGTGCTCTTAAGGTTATTGTGACGCGTCTTGAGAATCTAGATGAGGAGTTCTCTTTAAGGCATGATCGTAATCCAATTGAGAATATTAAGAGTAGATTAAAGTCTCCAACTAGTATCATGAATAAGATGAAGAAGTTGAATTTACCTTTTGATTTCGCTTCTATGAGTGCCAATATTTTGGATGTTGCTGGGGTTAGAGTAGTCTGTTCTTTTGAAGAAGATGTATACTTTTTAGCTAAGTGTTTAAAGGCTCAAAGTGATATAGAGGTTATGGTGGAGAAGGACTATATCGCTCATCCTAAGGAGAATGGTTATCGTAGTTTACATTTAACGGTTAAGGTTCCTATTTATTTAGCCGGTAAAGAAGTTAAGGTTCCAGTAGAAATACAACTTCGTACTATTGCGATGGATTTCTGGGCAAGTCTTGAGCATAATATTCGTTATAAGAAGGATTTCCCAAGAAATGAGATTGTTGAGACGGAGTTGAAGGAGTGTGCTTTGTCTACAAGGGATTTGGATAAGAAGATGGAGCGTTTACTGCATCTAATTGAGAAGTATAAGAAATAGTGCAATAATTAATACATGAGTTTGGCTGATTATAATACAAGTTATGTGTTAACTGTCTTGTGTATGTTAGTTATTGATTACTTGATGATAAGAAGGTTGTCTAAGGGCAATTATTTTGGCAGTCGTCAAAAATGGGTCAATATCATGTTAGTAGTATCAGGAATCTGTGCTTTCTCGGATATCATGTGTATTTTGATGGAAGGGGTAAAGCATAAGTTTCCTGTTTTCTTTTTTAATGCCTTATTTAATTTGGTTTTTGCGCTTGTGGCTTTCTTTCTTTTTTTACTATATGGAAAAGGAATATGAGCCAAAGCTTTTTAATAAGAAGCCTTTTAGGATAATAATTAGTTTGCCCGTGATACTGACTGTTGTGTTGTTGGTGTTGTCTTATCCTTTTGGGATAATTTTTTCAGTCGATAATTTAGGCAATTATACTAGAGGCCCTTTATATAGTTTCTTCTATTTTGTGTTGGCAAATGGTTATACTATTTTTACTTTTGTGAGTTTTCCTTTTAGGTATTTTAGAACTAATGATAAGAAAAAGAAGAGTGTAATGTATGATACACTGATTTTCTATTTGCCTGTTGTGATTGGTTCTATTATTCAGATGCATAATTATTATTTCCCTGGTTGTAATATTGGTTTAACAACAAGTGTTTTGTTTATTTTGATTAGGGGTCTAGAGGAAGAAGTAGATGTTAAGACTGCTAGTTTAGAGTTAAAGAATAACGAGATTAAGGAAGCTTTAGTTGAGGCTAATGAGAATAGGGATGTGATTATGGCAATAGGTAAGATGTATATTGCCATCTATGATATTAATTTAAATGATAATACTTATGATGTGGTTCATGGTATTACTAATTTCTATAGTGATTTTAACAAAAAGGCTGAGACGTTGGATGTCATAAATAGGGTTCTTAATAATACTGTTTCTGATGAATATAAAAAAGTGATGGAAGAGTTTTTTGACTTTAGTACTTTAAAAGATAGATTAAGGGATACTAATACAATACATGCTGATTATAAGGCTAGTGATGGTAAATGGGTTAGTGCTCGTTTTGTGGTTAAAACTAGAAACGGCGATGGTAGTGCCCACGAGGTTTTATATATTCCTAGAGTCATCACAAGTGAGAAGGTTAAAGAGTTAGAGTATCAAGAACAGATTGTAAAAAGTAACTTGGAGGCTAAGAAGGCAAATCTTGTGAAGACTGATTTCTTAAGAAGGATGTCTCATGATATTAGAACGCCTATTAATGGGATTATTGGTATGACTAATATTGCGGATCATTATCCTGATGATTTAAAAAAACAGGAAGAATGTCGTAAAAAGGTTAAAAATGCGTCTAATTTCTTATTAGAACTTGTTAATAATGTCTTGGATATGAGCAAACTAGAGTCTGGAGCAATGGAACTTGATGAGGTTTCTTTTGATTTCATTAAGCTGTTAAGAGAAGTTGAAAGCATCACTAAGATGAATGGTGAAAACAAAGGCGTTAGAGTTATATCTGATTATGGTAATGTCAAAGGATGTATGGTTGTTGGATCACCTTTACATGTTAAGCAGGTTGTTTTAAATATTGCAGGTAATGCGGTTAAGTATACTAATGAGGGCGGTAGTGTTTACTTGTCGGTTGAAGAAAATTTTAATGATGACAAGACTGTTGCTTATAAGATGGAATGCAGGGATACGGGTCTAGGTATGTCTAGGGAATTTATGGAACATGCCTTTGAACCTTTTGCACAAGAGAAGAATGGTGCACGTACTAACTATACTGGTACAGGTTTGGGTTTGGCTATTACTAAGCAGCTTGTTGATTTGATGGGTGGTAGTGTAAGCGTGAGTAGCGAATATGGTAAGGGTAGTACTTTTACGTATGTTCAATCTTTTAAGTTGGCTGATGAAAAGACTAGTGATAATGATGTGGTTGATAATGTTTCTTTAGAGGGAAGAAATGTTTTGATTGTTGAGGATAATTTGATTAATCAAGAGATTGCGCGTTTTGTGTTTGAACAAAAGGGTGCTAATGTGACTTGTGCTGATAATGGTGAGGATGCTTTAAGTAAGTTTAAAGATAATAAGTATGATTTAATTGTCATGGATATTATGATGCCTATTATGGGTGGTTATGAGGCCACTAGAAGAATAAGGGCAATTGATAAGGATGTGCTTATTTTTGCGATGAGTGCTAATGCCTTTAGTGATGATGTTAAGAAGAGTTTGGCTGTTGGTATGAATGAGCATTTGTCTAAGCCTTTGGTGGTGGATGATTTGAATAGGGCTTTGGGCAAGTATTTCAAATAAAGCAAAAAAAAGGACGATCGCTCGTCATCTATCTAAACACAAATATGTGTAATTGTTATATATTAATCGCTACATATAGTAGCGTTTTTGCTGTATGTAAACTAAGCATTTAGCTTAGGCAATATCTATATTACTATATTGCCTTTTGGATACAACAACAAATTAACGTTTTTTTGTTGTTTTTTAACGAAACCGCTTACAGTAGGAAAGGCTAATATAGCAGCGCAGTGAAAAAAGACAATAAAATATGAAAATGACCTACAAATTTATATTGACTTTCCAATAGAAAGAAATTAGGATTAATTTAATCGAAAGGTTGACAGTGTTATATGATCATAGATAAGAATAGACATTTAGTTATTTTATATCAGCTAATAAGTGAGAGTAAACCGGTGTCTTCAGCAAAATTAGCTCAACTAACGCTTGTTACGTCTAAAACAATAAAATATGATATATCAACAATGAATGCAAAATTAAAAGAAGAATATATTGCTGAAATTATTTCTTATAAAAGTAAGGGGTATAAAATAGTGCCTTTGAATGAACAGAAATATAATGAATTTAAAAGTAGCTTAATAGAAATGCATATCCTATTTGAAGATACAAATATCGAAGCGATGAACAGAAGGCTATACATTTTACAAAAATTATTTACAGATGAATTTGTTAAAACCGACGACTTAGTAGAAGAACTTTACATCTCGAAGTCATCTATTTCAAACGATTTGGCGTGGATTAATCAATTTCTTAAAAGTTATTTTATTTCTACAAAATCTGAAAGGGGAAGAGGATTAACAATCGTAGGTGCAGAACAAGATATTCGCAGTGCAATGGTGGAAGTATATGTAAGTCTTTATCAGCACTATAAGTTTATTTCTTCAAATAAACATTTTAGAGAATTATTCTACACAGAAGAGAATGAGTATGATAATATTCGCAGAACTGTGATAAATATCATTCGACAAAGTAGAATTCAAATAACGGAACTAAATTCTAGCAAATTGATTGCTTATGTTTGCCTGGC
>CAKUQM010000006.1 GCA_934675465.1 uncultured Erysipelotrichaceae bacterium
ATTACAACCAAGGCATATATCATCAAAGCAATGCCAACGATTGAAAATTGTTTTTTTACATAATTTTGAGAAACGGTCTTTTTATTTGCCATAGAGCAATTATATACCATTATCTTCCATATCTATTAAAAAGACTTTACTTTATGCACAAAGAAAATATAAGTATAATGTTAATATGATTTTAGTAAGTGAAATAAAACTAGGACTTCATGAAGATGAAAAGATTCTAAAGAAGTTACTAATAAAGAAATTAAATATTAAAGAAAGCGATCTTATAAGCTATAGCATTCATAAAAAGAGTATTGATGCACGTAAGGAAGCTATATACAAAGTTCAATTATTGGTTGAAGTAAAAAATGAACAACGTTATCTAAAACTTAAAAATGTAAGTTTATATAAACCTATTGATACTAAAGCTACCATTATTGAAAGCGATATAAGACCAATTGTTGTAGGATATGGGCCAAGCGGTATCTTTGCCACATATCGTTTAGTTGAAGCAGGATTAAAGCCAATTGTCATTGAAAAAGGAAAGAGAATCAAAGATAGAGCCAAAGATGTAGAACATTTCTTTAAAACAGGAGAACTAGATGTTAATAGTAATGTTCAATTTGGTGAAGGAGGTGCAGGTACCTTCTCAGATGCTAAGTTAACCACAAGAATCAAAGACCCTTTCATTGACTACATCCTAGATGTCTTTATTAAATTCGGTGGTGATGAATCTATTAAATACACACCACACAGTCATATTGGAACTGATAATATAAGAATTATTATCGAAAAGATTACTGATTATTTAATTGAAAAAGGTACTACTTTCTATTTTGAAGAACAGTTAGAAGAATTATTGTTAGATGATAATCATAAAGTAACCGGCATTAAAACTAATAAACAAAGCATCACATCCCCTATTTGTCTTTTGGCAATAGGACATAGTTCTTATGAAACAATTAAGAACCTAGATAAACAAGGCGTTCATATCTCTGCTAAAGATATGGCCATTGGCTTTAGAGTAGAACATCCTCAAAATTTAATCGATGACAACCAAGGTGGTGATGGAATACATGCTTGTGAATATTTCTTAAGATACAAAGATACTAAAGGCGTTTATTCATTTTGCATGTGCCCAGGTGGTATGGTAATACCTGCATCAAGTGGTAAAGAAAGAATTGTTACTAATGGTATGTCATATGCAGCTAGAAACTCTGGCATTGCCAATTCAGCTATTCTTATTCAAGTTAATAAGGAAGAGTATGCGGGCTCGAATCTGGGTGGTTTTGAATATCTTAAGTATTATGAACAAAAGGCTTATGAGATATCAAATTCATACAGGGCACCTGCCTGCAATATTAAAGATTACATAAATAACGAATTAAACGAATTAAATTTTGAGTCTTCTTATCCTTTAGGTACAACTTTATTTAACTTCAATAATTTTTTTAAAGGAGAAGATAATGAAATCTTTAAGAAAGCCTTATTATTCTTTGATACTAAGATTAAAGGCTTTGTAGACAAGGGCATTATGGTAGGACCTGAAACTAGAAGTAGCTGTCCAGTTAGAATCGATAGAGATATAAAACTAGAATCAATTAACACAAGTGGCCTATATCCAAGTGGTGAGGGTGCCGGTTATGGTGGTGGCATTATGTCTTGTGCTTTAGATGGTATAAGATGCGCTAACAAAATTCTAGAAAACATCACTCATAGTTCACTTTAAATTCACATTAAACCTCCTATAATAGTCAATATAAATAGGAGGTTTTTATATGAAACTAGGAATTAAACAAATAGTTATCATCTTCCTTGTTGCCCTACTTGGAGGAGCATGTGGTACATATGGTATCTATGAGCTAACTTATAAAAATAATACTGATGAAAACAAAGAAATTACAAGTGAAGTCCAATACACTAATAATGAAAGTGGCGTTTATGAAAAAGTTGTTGCGAAAGCGATTGATTCAGTGGTTCAAATCACAAGTAAAGCTCAAACTAACAACTCATTCTTTGGCTCTTATGAATCTACATCTTTAGGATCTGGCGTTATTATCTCTGAAGATGGTTATATTGTAACTAATAACCATGTCATCAGTGGCGCTACTAACGTATCAGTGGAACTAAATGATGGCACAACATACGACGCAACTATCGTAGGAAGTGATGCTAAAACTGACTTGGCTTTATTAAAGATTGAAGCTAGTGGTCTAAAATATTCCAGGATGATCGATTCTGATGAATTAAATCTAGGACAAGAAGTAGTAGCCATTGGTAATTCATTAGGTGAGGGTACAAGCTCTACTAATGGCATTATTTCAGCCTTAAATAGAGATGTTACTATCAGTAACTATTCAATGAATCTAATCCTAACAAACGCTCAAGTTAATAATGGTAACTCAGGTGGTGGCCTATTTGACTTAAATGGTAATCTAGTTGGTATCGTAAACGCCAAGATATCATCAAGCGCTAATGCTAGTGCAACTGTTGAAGGCATGGGCTATGCAATTCCTTCTAATACTGTTAAAGAAATTGTTGAAGAATTAAAGACTAACGGCTATGTTAAAAACCGTGCAACCTTAGGTGTTAAAGTTATTACCGACTCTAATTATCTTCAATACAATGGCTATACAAATGCTGGTGCTTTAGTAGGTGAAGTAGTTAAAGGTGGCGCCGCTGATAAGGCAGGCATTAAAGCTGGTGATTTAATTGTTGCGATAAACGATACAAAAGTATCTTCATTCTCAGAATTATCTAAATTACTAGATGGCTATGGAATTGGCGATACAATAAGTGTTACAGTTTCTCGAGATAATCAAATGAAGACCTTTGAAGTCACGCTTGTTGAAAGCGTAGTTGAAAGCAGTGAGAAGTAGTTATACTACTTCTTTTAAATTTGTATTTTACAAGTAATAGTGTTATAAATATATTAGCACTCGGAATATATGAGTGCTAAAGGAGTGAAAATGTATGGCAATTAAACAATTTAAAACAGAATCAAAAAGACTATTAGATCTAATGGCAAATTCTATCTATACAAACACAGATATTTTCCTAAGAGAATTAATCTCTAATGCCTCTGATGCGATTGATAAGAGATATTACTTATCTTTAACAGATACTAGTGTTACTGCCGATGATCTAAAGATTAAGGTAGCTTGTGATAAGAAAGCTCGTACTATTACTATTTCTGATAATGGTATTGGTATGTCTAAGGAAGACTTAGAGAATAATCTAGGTACTATCGCGAAATCAGGTTCTCTTGAATTTAAGGAAAATCTAGATGAAAAAGAAAAAGTTGATATCATTGGTCAATTTGGTGTTGGCTTCTATAGTGCCTTCATGGTAGCTGATAAGATTGAAGTTACTTCATTTAAAGTAGGTGAAGAAAAAGCTTATAAGTGGATTGGCACCATGGAAGGTTACGAGGTAAAGGCTGCTAATAAGGATGACTATGGTAGTGTTATTACTTTATATGTAAAAGAAAATACTAAGGAAAAGAAATATGATGATTATCTAGATTCTAATAATCTTCAAGTCTTGATTAAAAAGTATTCAGACTTTATTAGATATCCAATTGTAATGGATGTAGAAGTTACTAAGGAAGATAAGACCGAAATCGAAGAGAAGACTATCAACTCAATGGTTCCTATTTGGAAGAAGGCTAAGAAAGATTTAAAGGAAGAAGATTATAATGAGTTCTATTCAATGACTTATTATGATTTCGAAAAACCTTTAAAGACTTTACATTACAAGGTTGAAGGTAATACTTCATATAGTGCCCTACTTTATATTCCAAGTGTTAGACCATTCAACTATTATTCAACAGACTATAAGATGGGTCTAAAGTTATATTCAAAGGGTGTCTTCATTAAAGATGAAGCTAAGGAACTTGTAAGTGATTACTTCCGTTTTGTTAGAGGTGTTGTTGATAGTGATGACTTATCTTTAAATATTTCAAGAGAAATCTTACAAGAAGATTATCAAATGGCAGCCTTAAAGAAATCAATTGATAAAAAGATTAAGTCAGCTTTGGTTAAGATGCTAGAGAATGAAAGAGAAACTTATGAAAAGTTCTTTGAACAATTCGGTACGCAATTAAAGTTCGGTACTTATGATAACTATGGCATGAATAAGGATGAACTTATCGACTTATTGATCTTTAAGTCAAGTAAGGAAGATAAGTATGTAACTCTTAAGGAATATGTCGAAAGAATGAAAGAGGACCAAAAGGATATTTATTACGCCACTGGTGAAACAATCGAGGCTATTAAAGAACTTCCTCAACTTGAAAAGGTACTAGATAAGGGTTATGAAGTATTATATTTCACTGACAATGTCG
The DNA here is from genome assembly GCA_934675465.1 of uncultured Erysipelotrichaceae bacterium. Lineage (GTDB taxonomy): Bacteria > Bacillota_I > Bacilli_A > Erysipelotrichales > Erysipelotrichaceae > Colivicinus. The sequence continues at coordinate 4,334 of CAKUQM010000006.1, forward strand.
ATGAATTCATGGCTAATATCATTGGTAACTATAGTGATAAGCCATTTAAGTCATTATTACAAGGTGATTTAGATTTAGATACTAAGGAAGAGAAGGAAGAAGTAGAGAAGAAGGCTAATGACAATAAGGATTTATTAGCTACTTTAAAAGAAGAACTTAAGGATAAGGTAAGTGATGTAAAACTTTCTACAAGACTTAAGACTTCTCCTGTTTGTCTTGTTTCTGATGATGGTATCTCTATAAATATGGCAAAGACCTTAAACGCGATGAATCAAGGTAATATTCAAGCTAATAAGATTCTTGAAATTAACCCAGACCATGAACTATTTAAGGCCTTAGCGAAAGTTTATGAAACTAATAAGGATCTAAGCGAATATGCTAATTTATTGTATGATCAAGCATTATTAATTGCTGGTTTAACAATTGAAGATCCTCTAGCTTATACTAAGCGTGTTTCTGACTTAATGTTGAAGGCATTAGAAAGATAATAAGAAATTCTTAATTAAATTACATAAATTAAGACTAGATCTATTAGCTACTTCAAGCACTTCCTTGTGGGAGTGCTTTTCTTTTGCCAAACCAGTTGCCATATTAGTGATACAAGAAATACCCAAAACTTTAATACCCATATAGTTAGCTACAATTGTCTCAGGAACAGTAGACATGCCAACAACATCAGCACCCATCATCTTATAGGCTCTAATTTCAGCAGCCGTCTCATAACATGGACCATTAAAGAAAGCATAGACACCTTCTTGTAAAGGAATATCAGCAATACTTTTAACCTTATTGATTAATTCTTTACTATAACTCTCTGACATATCAGGGAATCTTGGCCCAAAGTCTTCATTATTATCACCAATCAAAGGATTAATACCTAATAAATTGATATAGTCAGTAATCAACATTAAATCACCTGGCTTGAAGTTTTCATTAACAGCACCACAAGCATTAGTGATAATTAGTTTATCAATTCCCAATAGTTTTAAAACATAAATCGGATAAACAACAGGATCAAAACCCTTTCCTTCATAATAATGAGTTCTTCCTTGCATTATAACGACATTTAGATTATTCACCTTACCAAAGACTAGATTACCCTCATGCCCTACTACATTTGAACAAGGAAAATGAGGAATATCTTTATAGGAAATAATTTGTTTGTCACTTAATAAATTAACCACATCACCTAAGCCTGAACCTAAAATAATTCCAATTTCAGGCTTAATTTCAACATTCTCTTTCAAATAATTGTAAGATTCATAGATGTTTTCAAAATTCATAAATCGCCTCCTTTTTCATCATTATATGTTATTCTTGTGTTAGAGGTTTTATTTATGGGATTAACATTTAGAAAAAGTATAAAAATAGCCAATGGCGTTAAACTTAATGTATCAAAAACAGGTGTATCTGTTACCGTTGGTAAAAAAGGTGCTCACTATACATTTAACTCAAAAGGTAAATCAACAGTATCTGCTGGTATTCCTGGTACCGGTGTTGGTTACCGTAAGAGTTTTAATACTTTTGGTGGTTTATTTGGTGGTAAGAAAGAAAAAGAAGAAGTTACTAAAAAGTCAGGTTCTTCTTTAACTAAAAATACAAGTAAAAAAACAAATAAAGCAACATATAGTAGCCAACAGTTTGAGGAATATAACGAATATATCAGACAAATTAAGTCTTTACATGCAACTTCAATTAATCCGATTGACTGGAAAAGTTTAGCACTAAGTAGTGTTCCGTCTAATATAAGTGAAAAAGAAAAGGCAAATTGGATAGCCGATATTAATTTAGCTAAGAGTATCATGAACAAAGATAGCGATACGTATTTGGATGTGATTCAAGAATATTCTAGATTAAATGACATCTCAGCCTATGGCAGTGATTTTGAATTTGGTGTTGATGATAAGGATATCTTATCTTGTAAATTTGAAGTGAAGATTAAGGATGTAGTACCTACATTTGGTTATAAACAAAATGAAGATGGTTCAATAGTTGACTATAATCTTAGAAAAACCGAATTCAACGATTTGGCACAAGACTATGTATGTTCATGTTCGATTAGAATTGCTAGAGAAGTGTTTGCCCTACTACCTGTAGACTTTGTCTTGGTTAATGCTGAAGAAGAATTCTTTGATTCTTCAACCGGTAATAATGCTCAATCAACTATCATGTCTATTCTTTATGTCAGAGATGGCTTTGAGAATATTAACTTTGAACGCATTGATCCAAGTGATTTCTGTGCTCGTTTTAAAGAAAATGTAAGCTTCACTAAAACTAATGGTTTTAAACCAGTAGATGAGATTGATTTAAATGACATAAAATAAGGCTACATTTATGTTAAAATGATGCAGATTTTTTTGACCTGTTTGCCTAGAGACTCACGAAAAGTGGAAGCAGAAAAAGATAACACAGCGCGAGTTATCAGAACGACTCAATAAGTGTACTCGCATCGTCATTGAGCTTGAAAAGTGCAAGAGCAATCCACGTTTTGAAACGATTACACTGATTTCGGAAGAGATGGACATCAGCCTCGACGGAATCGTGTTTCACAACAGAGTGCCGCAAACCGTTGCCAAGTGCGTGGCAGATTTCTTTACTGGTAAGAGTGATGCCGAGTCGCGGAAGTACATAGACCTATGCATGACCACGGACAAGCTGAAATGGCACATCAAGGGGAAACAAAAGAAAATGCGATACTAAAGTTATGTGAGGAATGCGGTATTACTCAGGATAATATCATTGCATTCGGAGATGATTTTCCGGATATAGGTATGCTAAAACTGTGCGGAAAAGGAATTGCAATGGGGAATGCCATAGATGAGGTAAAGGAAGTCACTGATCAGGTTATCGGAACAAATGATGATGAAGGCATAGCAAAATATTTAACTGAAACTTTTTTTAGACGTAACACACGAGTAAAATTGCATTACGTGGAGGATAGTGAGTATGAAAACGAGATTGATTGAATTATTAAATGCAGATAAGTCTATGGCAGAAACTGCCGATATGGCTATGTATGAGTTTGGTTTGTCCCGGGACAAGCACTATGATGTTCTGGTAGTAGCTCCCGGTTGGAAACCTGATAAAATTATGGCTGATTATAATGTGGAAATAACTTGTACGGAAGTCCATAGTTACCTCTCTGGCTACGAAGTAAAAGGAGAAGATTTTCTCATCGCTTGGATTCAGTGTTCTAGTGGTGCAAGTAGTCTAATTGATGAACTGACCACTTGTGCGTATCTGAATTTTGATAAGCTGGTGTTTATAGGTGCTGTTGGCAGCCTTGTGCCGGAAATAGGATTAGGTTCCTTGTGTACCCCCAAATGGAGCATCTCCGGTAATCTGGCAAATGGCTATCTATTGGAAAATATTCGGGATTATGTTCCTTTTGGGAAGGTTTTTCCCAATAATACTGCTTTTGTAGACGATGTAATCAAACACGTAGAATCTCAAGGCATTGAAATGAAGAAAGTTCCTGTATTTTGTACAGATTCCATTTTTTGTGAATATTCTCACTTAGACTTTATCAAGTCATTTGGAGTACAACTTATTGAGATGGAGACAAGCTCATTCTATCTTATGGCTGATTTGATGGAAAAGCCTGCGATTGCGCTGCTGGCAGTATCAGATAATTCTGCGACAGGTGACCCGCTGCTTGCCAGAACTGACGAGCAAAAACGGCTCTATAATATCACAAGAAAACAAGTTATCCCTCAAATTATTTTGGATATTGCAAGAAAGAGGAATCATTCAATCTATGTCTATAAAAGGTAACTGTTTAGATAACTGTGTTATGGAAAACTTTTTTTGGAAAGATAAAGAATGAAATGTTCTATGAACATGAGTATGAATTCACATCACTTGATTAATTACAAAAATCAATGGAAGAATATATTAACTACTACAATAGTGAAAGAATACAAACAAAATTAAAAGGCTTAACACCTTGCCAAGTAAGATCTCAAGCCTTACAATCATAGATAGTTATAAAGTGTCCAAACAATAGGGTTCACTACATTTGCAGCCTTTTATAGTACTCAATTATTAAGAAATTTATATAAAGAAGAATAGTGTTTGGTTTTAGATACCAGGTTATTTATTTCATTTGAAAAAATATCTAAATAAATACTGGATTGAAAACTACTTCTTGGTAAAAATTCACATATCAAATCTTCTAATTCATTTTCATTAGCTCCGTTGTATTTTCTTTGGTAATAATAAAATATATTCTTTAAAGTTGTATTGCAAATAAGGCTTTTATATTTATTAACAATCAACAGAATGTTTTCTTTATAATTAATCAGTTCTGCGGCTCTAAATAGCAACAAAAAGTTCATACCAAGTACCAAGTAGTTTTCACTTGCAACACTTGAAAGATACCTATAACTATTCTTATAATTGCCTAATTCAAATTCAACAATTCCTAAACGCTTAATTGTATGAAGATAATTAATATGGGGTAAATATTCTTTGATATATGGAATATTTATACACTCGATAAGATGATTACGACATTCTAATGTTGCGCCTAGATTTAACTTACAACAAGCAAGTGTTTCAATAACCCTAATTTTTAAAATAGGGTTTTTAATTTGTTTATAATCAATTTCATTCTTTTTCAAAATATCATAAGAATTCATAATGGCTAAATCGTAATTAATCTGATCAAGATAAAATATTTTTTTGCCAGATAGATATTTTCCATAATGAAGACTATCAAATTTGGTACAGTTTCTAATTCTAGAATGTTTAAATAATAAATAATTTGACAAAAGAGAAATTTTATCATCAGTTAAAATATCTGTTTCATCGAAAAGACTAATTAACTCTTCATCATCATCTTTGCCGTTCAAATATAGATTAATCACTGCTAAACATAGTCTTATTAATTCCGAAATATAGAACGTATTAATAAATTTATTTCTTAACTCAAGTATTTTATTGTATTGTGTAATCAAAACATTGATTTTTGAATCATTGATAGTAAAAATAAGTCTATCAAGCAATTCATCTACCACAATATAGTCTTCACTATTATCACAAAAATCAAAACCAAGGGTTTCAATAATTACTTTGTAATAGCAATCCGAAGAATTTTCTCCCCTTTCAATTCTTCTTAATGTATTATAAGAACATTTGTGATTGCTAGATGTTATTAGTTCAATCATATCTTCCCTTGTTAAATTATTCTTATTTCTATAATACTGAACCAGTGAACCAAGAAAGCGTTTATTTACAACATCGTTAACCATAAAACAATTTTAACATCCAAATCTAACAACATTTTAAAATGAGGTGAACAAAATATAACGTTAGATATGACAATCAATTAAAAATGATTATTTTGTTCTTTTTTATAATAAGACAAGATAAAAAAGAGTATGATTGTATTAATAAAGGGATAAGCAAGGAGTTGTATGCAAAAATATAAAAAATATCTAAGTAACAAATCTTTATTCTTCTTTTATGGACTTGTATCTTTATTATTTAAAATATCTGTAATCTTTTCTCCTATCTTTACAGGTAAAGTTATTGATAGCGCTGTAAACAGAGATGTCAACGCATTAAAGTTCAATGCAGTATGCATGATACTTTCTGTATGTGCTTTTCTTATACTAATGTATATCAGATCTTACATCTATGTTAAAACTTGTGGCGATATCCAATACGGCTTAAAGAAAGGCTTATTTGAAAGAATTCTTTATAGTGACTATCAAAACATCAACAAAAAAGATTTAGGATATTATCTTCAAAGACACAATAGTGATATTGAAGATATGTCTTTTATGTTCTTTGAATTTTTTATAGATACACTAATTAATTTAATCTATACAATCATATTATTTGTATCCATGTTTATCATCTCTACCAAAATATCTTTAGTGATGTTGATAATCGTGCCGTTCTTTATCTTATCTAACATTAAATTGATACCAAAAATCGAAGCTAAGGCAAATGCTTATATGGAAAGTGAAGAAGAATTAAGCAATGAATTTGAAGCATCATTCAATAATAATCATGCGATAAGATCCTTGAGAAATGAAAAGATCATCTTTAACGATTATATGAATAAAAATCATAATGGTTATAAGGCAATGTTAAGTTATTCTTTAAGTGACGAAAAATACAACATTTTTATTGTAAATGGTTTATTAAACCTATGTATCATTTCGGTATATATCTTTGGAGCCTATTTAGCTCTTAAGGGTGAATTAAGTGTCGGTCAATTAACCACATTAGATATCTTTGCATCTAGAATATGGGATCCTATCGAATATTTCTTGGGCTTAAAAAAGAAAATTAGTAAGGCGAAAATTAGTGAAAAAAGAGTATTGGATGTCATCAACATTGAAGTTTATCATCATAATAATCTAAATAAAGATAACTTTAATGAAATTAGTATTGAGAATATCAATTTTGCCTATGATGATAAAAAGATACTTGATAAGTATAGATTAGATTTAAAGTCTAATAACATATATCTAATCAAAGGAAAAAACGGAAGTGGCAAAACTACATTGTTCAATATTTTGAGTGGCATATATTTTGATAATAATTCTTTTATTATTGTTGATGGAGAAAGAATTGAAGACAAATTCGATTTCTTATATCGCAACATTTATTATGTTCCTTCAGAATTATATAAACTAAAAAGTACTATCAAAGATAGTCTAAGTAATTATGATTATTGTCCAATCGAGAATCACAGCCTAGAAGATGATGTAAAAAGCTTATCAAGTGGTGAAACTAAAAAATTACAGTTATTGTTATCTCTTGATAGAAAAGAAAAAATCATTATCTATGATGAACCTTTAAATTACTTAGATAAAGATAAATATCAAGATTTCTACAAAATCATCGAAAAAAGTAGAGATAATGGTCATATCATTCTTATCGCATCTCATGAAAAAATAAAAGATGTTGCTTATACAGAAGTCAACATCTAATTTAGTTACATATGCTTATCAATAAAGTTATAAACATCTTCATAAACTTGTTCTTTATCAAGTTCATTTAATATTTCATGTCTATCAGTTGGATATAACTTAATAGAAACATCTTTAATACCCTTTGATTTAAAGGTTTCAAATGCCTTGGTAACACCCTTACCATAATTACCAACTGGATCATCATTACCAGCTAAGAAAATAATAGGTAAATCTTTTTCTACTTTATCAATATTACTTTCATCACATACATCATCAAGAACAGAGAAAACATTGTAATAACCATTTACAGTAAACATAAATGAACACTTAGGCTCATTAGAATACCACTCAACAATCTTTTCATCCTTTGTAAGCCAATCATTATGAGTAGTTGATGGTTCCCACTTCTTGTTATAAGAACCAAGGGCCATGTTATTAATCATGGAACTACGATACTTACTTCCCTTAAATGTTTTGATGATATTGCATAATAACTTTCCTGTTTTAACCGCAATCTTAGGCTGCCAAGCAGTGCCCATGATGATGGCACCATCTAATTCGTTCTTATATGTGAATAGATAACGTCTTGCATAGAAAGAACCCATTGAATGTCCTAAAAGGAAATATGGAATATTTGGATATAATTCTTTAGTGATTAAAGTTAAATGATGAAGATCTTCTAAGACTTTTAAATATCCTTCATCCTCATGGAAATAACCCCAGTTATCTTCAGAAGTAACAGAACCACCATGTCCTAAATGGTCATTACCAGTAACTAAAATACCTCTATCAGTTAGATATTTAGCTAATAATTCATAACGATCAATAAATTCAACCATGCCATGAGATATCTGTAAGATAGCTTTGGGCTTATCATCAGGAATATATCTAATAGCTCTAATATTTGTTACACCATCACTTGATAAAAAACTAAACTCTTCTTTTCTCATACACTTAACCTCTACCATGATTATATTATTAATATTAGAAAAAATAGATTGTCATATTTACCAAAGTATTCAAAAAGAGGCAATTAAGCCTCAATTTTTGCGTTTTCCTCTTCCTCCAACTTACGATAAGCTACCTTGCCAACTAAAGTCTTTGGAAGTTCTGTTCTAAACTCTATCTCCCTAGGCATTGCATACTTAGCGATATGTTTTTGACAATACGCCTTGATGTAATCCTTAGACTGTTCATTAGAAGGAACACCACTCTTTAAGACAATGAAGGCCTTTACCTTTTGCATACGATATGGATCAGGTACACCAATGACACAAGACATCGATACAATATCACAAGCGTCAATAATATTTTCAAGTTGAGCTGGATATACATTATAACCAGATGTGATAATCATACGCTTACTTCTACCTTTAAAGAAGACAAAACCATCACTATCCATAATACCCAAGTCACCTGTATAAACCCAAGTTAAACCATCCTTATGTTTTCTTAAAGTATTAGCCGTTTCTTCTGGATGATTAATATATTCTTTCATAACCGTAGGACCAGCCAACAAGATTTCACCCTCTTGGCCATATGGAAGTTCTTCATCAGTATCAGGCTTAACAATCTTGATATAAGTATCAGGGAAAGGTAAACCAATAGAACCTTCCTTATGCATATGAGTAGGAGTTAAACAACAAGCTGTAACTGTTTCAGTTGTGCCATACCCTTCTCTTACCTGTACTACAGCCTTATGATCATATAAGAACTTATCCAATTTCTTCTTAAGTTCAATAGATAAAGAGTCACCACCTGAGAAAACACCTTTTAAACTACTTAAGTCAGCATTATCAAACTTAGGTAAACGAAGAAGTGCTTCATATAAAGTTGGAACACCTGCAATAAAGTTACATTTATACTTCGTAATTAACTTTGCATAAGATTCAGGTGTAAAACGAGGTACTAAAATACATCTACCACCAAAAGCCAACATTGAATGAATACATACACCAAGTCCAAAACCATGGAACAAAGGCATAGCACTTAACATCTTATCGCCTGGTCTAAACATTGGATTAGTTGCGATAATTTGAGTAGCTAAGGCATTGAAATTCTTGTTTGTAAGAAGGATACCCTTAGTAACACCAGTAGTACCACCAGAATATAGGATAGTAGCTGGATCATCAGACTTTCTTTTCACTTTAATATCAAAGAATCTTGTCTTACCAAACTTCAAAAAATCATCCCAAAAAATAACTGGAGCATCACTTGGAATCTTCTCAATTTTTCTGCCTTCAGTTAACATATATCCCCATCTAAGTGGTTGACTTAGAGCGTCTCTAATACGGGCAATAATAATATTCTTAGCACAAGTATTAGCTCTAATCGCCTCAAACTTATGATAGAACTGGTCAAGGGTAACAACAGTCATACTCTCTGATTCATTGATATAGAACTCCAATTCCTTCTCAGAACTTAGAGGGTGAACCATATTAGATACAGCACCAATTAAATTAATCGCATAGAACATATAAATAGCTTGGGGACAATTAGGCATGGCAATAGTAACCTTGTCATTTTCTCTAATACCCAACATTGAAAGTGACTTAGCACATTGTTCAACATTTTTTAAAAGCTCTCTATAAGTAGTTGATCTACCCATAAAGTCAAACGCCACATAATTAGGATATTTCTTACCAATTTCCTCAACCATTTCATACATGGAACCATCAAAGTATTCCATAGTGAACGGAACATCACCTAGATTCTTTTTCCAAGGTGTCTTTACAGTAATTTCACTCATAATAACTCCTTAATAATCTACTTCTTGAGCTAAATTTTCTTCTAACAATTCAGGATTTTCCAATAATTTCTTCAATAATCGAATAGTCTTTGAATAATAATAACCATCAGCCAATCTTTCATCAATTGTTAGACCAAGATCAACCGTATCAACCATCTTTACATTTCCATTTTCATCATAAACCGGTCTTTTCTTAATTTCACCAATTAAAAGAATCATGGAACAAGTACCCCAGTTAGTCAAATGGTGATAACCACTTTTCATCTTGATAGAACCAAGATTTGAAACTACACAACTTGAATAATAAGGGTCTGTTTGAATAAGTGATGCAGGTACAATACCATGTTTATCACACCACATCACCACATGTAACAAGAACTTTCCAAAGAAACGAGGAATTCTATTAAAGAAGTCCATCCCTTCAGTAGAAGCATCCTTCTTTTCACTTCTTGTGAAATCTACTTGTTTATGAATCGCATCATGGATTGTGTTGATATTATCATCATCTTTAGTATGTAAGAAGGCTAAAGCCTCAGCACCACCATCTTTAAATTGTTTCTTAACTACAAATGATAAACTAACTTCATTTCTTTGATAGAAGTTACCATTGACAATAAAACGATTCATCTTAGGTCTTAAAGTGATGACCTTGCTCATTGCACATACAATAATTTGAAATAGGTTGTACTTATATTCGATACCTTCATAATTCTTTTTCTTTAAGTATTCATTGATATTAGTTAAATCTATTGTCTCCGAAATGAATGCTTCATTATCACATCTATTAGGATAAATAACTCCTGTCACAAAATGTAGCGAGTCTAGTTCTCTTAACAATCTTCCGTCTTTTCTATCTCCAAACGCCATAAATATCCTCCAACTAACATTCCCTATTTTACTCAATTTGTAAAAGAATTATAAATTTTTTTGTATATTTTTAGGACGAAAGCTACTTTTAAATAAAAAATTACACACTCTTTACTTTCAATTAGAGTGGATATTTTATAAAATTAACTTAAACAAGGAGAAAATTATGCCAACTACATATGCTCACTGGCGTTTTGGGGATAAGTGTATCAAGACGTTGCCGGTGGAAATTCAAAAAATCATTAATGAAAATCGTCCCATATTTGATTATGGTGTGCATGGACCCGACATTTTCTTTTATTACAATTGTTTAAAGCACAATGATATCAATCAAAAAGGAACCGATATGCACGATACCAGTTACAAGGATATCTTAGCTATATTCAAATCTAATTATTTAAAGAACCAAGATGATAAGGATGCTAAGTTAGCTTACTTATTAGGCTTTACATGCCACTTTACTTTGGATTCTTATTGTCATGGTTACATCGAGATTAAAGAAGAAACATCTAAGGTATCTCATGGCAAGATAGAGTCTCAATTTGACCGTTATCTTTTAATTAAAGATGGTTACAATCCCGTAAAGAAGTCAGTTACTTTCTCATTAAAACCCGACAAAAAGATGGCTAAAGATATTTCTGAACTATTTGGTGATGTTGATGAAGAAATGGTATATAAGACAATCAAGGATCAAAAGAAATATCTTGATTTATTAAAAGATAATAACTGTATAAAAAGATTTATCTTAAATACAGGTATGGACTTAGCTCATTGTAAGGACTTTAAGGATTTATTATTAACTACTAAAAACGATCCTAGATGCTTAGATTCTAGTTTAAGACTTGATAAATACTTCGATAAGGCGGTTGAGCATTATCCAATATTAGCTCAAAACTTAATTGATTATCTAAACAATAAAGAAGAGCTTCCACCTTATTTCAAACATGACTTCACTCCTAAAGAGGATTATAGAAGTCTTCCAGTATTAAGCTATGAAGAAGAAAAGAAGTATGAGGTAAAGGATCTACAAGATTAGGGTAAATTTATGAATTTATTAAAGAAATTAAACAACTTAAAAGCTTTTAGGGGCTTAAATGAAAAAGAATTTGCGTGGGTACTATATGACGTAGGTAACTCAGCATATACAATGTTAGCTTGTTCGCTTATTCCTATTTGGTTTAAACAAACAGCTATTGGAACTGCACCTGGTCAAATCTCAAGTGATAACGCTACTGCTTATTGGGCCTTGGCAACTTCTCTTGTAACAGTACTTGTTGCCTTCATTGGACCGGTTTGTGGTGTCTTAGCCGATCATAAAGATAAAAAGAAGATTGTTTTCCAAACAAGTGTTGCGATTGGTATTATCGCTTGTATCTTAAATGGTTTAGCTAATACATGGTTTATCTTCTTAGGCATCTTTGTCGTTACTAAGATCGCCTATCAGGCATCATTAACTTTCTATGACTCGATGTTAAATGATATTACCAGTGAAGAAAGATCTGATGAAGTATCTTCTTATGGCTATGCATGGGGTTATATCGGTTCTTGCATACCATTCTTGTTGGCACTTATCGCTTATTGCTTAAGTGGTGGTGTTAGTGAAAATTTAATGTTATTTTCACCAAGACTTGGCATGATTATTGGCTTTGTAGTAACAGCCTTATGGTGGCTTGTTGTATCATTTCCACTTATCAAAAACTATAAACAAGTTAATTATGTTGAAGATACTAAGCGTGGCATTTCAAAAGCCTTCAAAAAGATTGGTAACACATTAAGAAGAATTGCCAAGGAAGATAAGAAAGTGTTGTATTTCTTGATTGCCTTCTTCTTATATATTGATGGTGTAGGCACTATCATCGATAACTGTATCAACCTAGGCACTGACTTAGGTTTAAATACAGTTGGACAAGTAGTATTCTTGTTACTAACACAAGTGGTTGCTTTTGGTGGTTCTTTATTCTTTGCGAAGTTAAGTAAGAAAAAGGATACCGTTGAACTTATTAAGATTTGTATTATAGGTTATACGGCTGTATGTCTTTATGCTCTAACTCTTACAAATATTTGGCAATTTGCGATTATGGCCTTCGGTGTAGGATGTTTCCAAGGTTCTATCCAATCACTTTCTAGATCATATTATGCAAAGATTATTCCTAGCGTTAACAGCGGCGAGTACTTTGGTATCTATGATATCTTTGCCAAGGGTGCTTCTTTCTTAGGTTCATTTGTAATCTTTGTGGTTAAGAAGATCGGTATCAAGACAGGTGGTGTCTTTACTTTCTTTGGTGTAACCATTAAGTCAATCAATGTTGCGGTTGGTCTACTAGCGTTCTTCTTTATCCTAGGTTATATCTTTATCGGTAAGGCTGATAAGCAAGAAAAAATTAATTAAACAAGGTATGTTAAAAGCCATCAGAAGATGGCTTTTAGTATGCTTAACTATTTAAGAATTCTTTGATTTCATCAAAATGACTCATCGCATCAAAGTAACCTAGATAATATAAATCGCTTAACTTATCCAAGTCTTTTTCAAGTCTTGTGATGGTAACCGGTCTACTTGGTGTTAAACTATAGACTTTCTTTTGTAGGACAAGTTGATCAATTAAATCACAGTCCTCATTGTATCCTGTATTGGCATTCATATAGCTTTCCACAAAGTTTGGATAATCTGCATATTGTTTCTTAACAATTTCAACTTCTTTGCCTACCGGTTTACGACGATAATCCGATTGTCTTGTACCGATAAAGATAATCTTGTCATTCTTATCTTCAATAGCTTTTCTAATTGGAATCTTTGTCGCAATACCACCGTCTAAGTATTTATTACCATTGATTTCAACCATCTTAGAAATAATCGGAAGGCTTGCTGAAGCTTTAATTGCTTCATAGAAGATTTCTCTTCCTTCTTTATTAGTAAAATAATCTGCCTTACCAGTTTCCACATTTGTCGCAACAATATTAAGGTTACGATCACCCTTGAATATTTTTTCTTCGTTTAATGGATAAATCTTGGCCAAATCTTCAAACATAAATCTAAAGCCAATCAAACTGCCTGATTCACGGAAGGCTTTTAGGCCTACATATCTTTTTTCATTTCTAAATTCTAAAATTAGGAGCGCACTTCTACCAAAAGCACCTGCAATATAGTTAGTAGCCGTTAAAGCTCCCGCCGAGACGCCATAACATGTTTGGATATTAAGATTATGTTCCATGAAATAATCAAGCACACCAGCCGTATAAATACCTCTAAAGGCACCGCCCTCAAGCACTAGACAGCCTGGAGTAATATCTCCATCAAAATACTTAACTTTTAAATTATTTATATTCTTAAATTCTGCCATTTTCCCTAGCCTTTCTTTTGAATTTCTTAATCATTATTTTTATATCAAGACTATTATAATAAATATTCACATAACCTATTAAAGACATCGCCTTAGCTTTTAAAATCTCTGAATCACCAGAAACATAAATTAAAGCTTTACCCTTACCATTTTTAGCTTCTTGGATTAAATTAGCACAGGCTGAATTGCCATCGATTGCCAATACGATAGATGGACGTCTTTCAAATATTTCATAATTAAATGACTTATAAATACCCATTCCTAGGTTTTCGGTAGAAACAACACAATAGATATTAGTCTTTTCGATCTTTTTAATCTCTTTTGAAGTAAGCGAATGAGGGACGATGGCATAGATTTCAAAGCCCCTATTATGGTCAATCAAATATTTCTCATAGCCACTAATCTTATGTCCTACCACAAAATAGAATTTCTTAGGATCTAGTGAATATAATAATTCATCTAGCATATCTAATTGAAAATTGGCTAGTTTAACACTACGATTATCTTGATTAAAACTACCTCCAGCCAAGATGATTGGCATCTTATCAAGCGGAAAGTCTTTAATTCTATCTTTTAAAGCATCCGTAGATAGATAAATATCTTTATTTTCATAAGCTAGATTAATAGATTCAGATTTATTGATTTCAATTAAGTCTTTGATATATTCACCAATATCCTTGTTTTCAGGATTAAATAGTTTAGTCTTTCTATCGAATGATTTTTCACTATCTTTGATTATTTTATCTTCAGTAGCACACATTAATTTAAAATCATCAGAATCTAATTTCAATAAAGATCTTAGAGCTAATTCTTCATCAAGTGAATTAGTTCCATAAATTCCACAACCATCAGACCCTTGAACGGCACTAACGCCATTTTTTAGGAATTCTTTAATTGGATGGGCATCCAAAACAGTTAGATTATTTAATCTAACATTTGAAGTTAATTGGAATTCAAGGATTACATTATTTTGTTTAAGTTTTCTAATTAAATCCTTACCCTTCTTAGTCTTTAAACTAGTTGTATAAATACCATGGCCTATACGAAGCTTTGGCATCTTTTGACCCTTGTCCAAAGAATCTAAGACGATATCAACAGCTCTTGTGACATTGTCTTTTAAAGAATCATTTTCACCAGCATGGATTCTAATGGTGAAATAAGGATCTGTTTTACTATAGGCTACAAGTTCTCTAATAACCGGTTCTAGTTCCCCAATATCATTTATTTCTTCGCCAACAAAGTCAGCACCCACAACATATGGGTCCTTACACACAGCCTTTAAGACATCTAGGTTGTTTCTTAGATAGTTATCGCTAGTTATCTTATCTTTAACAATAGTTAATGGGATTCTTCTTAAAGCTGCCAAAAATCTTATCTTAACGCCAGTTTCTTTATAGGCTAAAGGAAGTATCTTATGATAAGATTTGATTTCCTTAAGCATTTCTTCATTTCCCTTAACTAGAGTGGTATTGGATATTTCTACATAATTAATGCCCAAAGCCTTATACATTCTGGCAATCCATAATAATTTATCTTCTAATAAAGTATTATCTTTATAATCAGGATTTGATGCATCTAGTAACATTTTATTTAAATATCTTGATACATCTTTGTCTTGTATCTTGTCGATATTTTTAAGAGTAATCTTTTTATCTGAGTCTATGCCCTTGGCAAAGACATAACGATATAAGTATAGCTTTTCAAGGTTTGTGAAAACAGCTTGGCCATCTTTTAAAATTGATAAAGAAACTCTTATCTTGTTGATGTTGTAAGCTGCATCTTGATAGTTATTTAAGATTAAATCAGCAAAGTTGATAAAAGTATTATCGTCAATCTTGCGATCTAAATATTTACCCACAAGATTCGAGCCCGTAAAATCCTTTGCGACCTTTTCTCTTTTATTTTCCAACATCTTATATTGTCTATCATTTAACTTCAAACCAAGTTTCTTAATGTAGTAATATGGATACCTAATTTGATGATAGATACCAAGAGCAATTAAAATATCTGGATATAAATTAGCGTTCATATGCGTATGAACATCAGTTTTAAACTTAAATTCCTCTTCAATATAAGTTCTAATCAAAACATCATTTAACGCAAGGTCACACTTTTTTGTCTGTGACATTAGGGTCTTTGAAATAGCTGGAACTAAGGCTCTAGGTAAAATATTACCTTTAGAGTTAATAACAGCTACTGTTTTATTGTTGAATTTAAGAATATGAATATGTTTATTTTCTTCATTAACATAAGTTGGTACCTTTCCTCTTATTTGTAGAAGTCCATCCTCGCCCATACTTAAAGGAAGTTTGCAGATACTTGCAAGGTTTCTAATCAAGTTTCCACTTGAATGATTAGGGGTTCTTAAAATATAGTAATAATTATTTTTATCAAGATAAAAGTCAATTACTATATCTTTTTCTAAATCCAAATAAAACGTATCAAAGTATTTCATATTATTTTGCCTTAGGTAGATTCCACTTATATTTTATCGCTAACATTCTTAATGTAAATATAACAAAAAAGGTAACTATAATCGATAGGTTATCGTTTATTTTAAACAAGAAGAAAGAAGTGATAGAACCTATAATTGCTGCACAAGCATAGAAGTGTCTTGTGAAGATGGCTAGGTCTATGTGGGCAAAGATGTCTCTTAAAGCACCACCACCTACCGCAGTTAAAGTTCCTATGAATACTGATAAGAAGAAATTATTGTAAGCTAGTGTTGTTTCAACCCCAACTACTGTAAATATTCCAAGTCCTATCGCATCCATAATTTGAATAGATAATTTTGCTTTTTTAAAGCAAGCTCTTGGTTTTGACATAAAGCAAGCTAGCGCAAAGGCAAAGGCCAATATCAAAGTAATTGGGTTGTTGAAAATTGTTGGTGGGTGAATGCCTAATATGGCATCTCTTAAAATACCGCCTCCTACCGCAGTAGTTAAACCAAGCATAACAACACCAAAAATATCCATTCTGTTTTCAATGCCCACCATAGCTCCAGAGATGGCAAAAGCAATGGTTCCAATGTATTCTAATAGATTTAAAAATGTCATAATTAATTCTTTTTAAAGATAGTTGCAACCTTATTATTCATAACATCAACTTGTTTACGACGATTATTAGTGTCGTTAACTAAAGAATTGTAGTAATCATCTATTTCTTGCATCTTGTTAGTGAAGATAGTAATTACCGCAAAACGTTTCATATCAATTTCATCATTAATCACATTGAATTTTTGATTAATCTCGTCGATCTTCTTGTTGATTGTATCGATATCATTTATGACATATGATGTTTCTTCTAATTCAGCTTCTTTTTCACTTAAGAAAGCTTGATTTTCATTTTCAATATTTTCAAGATGCATCTTTTCAAGAACTTCTTTATCTTCATTGAATTTATTTTCAAGTTCAGTTAAACGCTCTTCATATAAAGTTTTCTCTTCATCAATATTTTTAATGTTTAAATCAATTTTGTATCTTAAGTTAGCTTGTCTTTCTTTTTCCTTAACTATTAATTCCTCGTACTTATCACTAATTTCTTTGATTTGTGATTCATAAGTATTTGTGATAGTTCCTTTAGAATTAACATTTTCTTCGAATTCCTTGGCGATTTGTTCAAGTTTTTCTTTCTTATATTCATTAAGCGTCTTAACAGCTTCTTGGTGAGTGTTGTTTAATTCATCAATCTTTTCTTTGAATTCAGAAGCTAAAATTAACATAATGTCTTCTTTTTGATCATTCTCATTTTTCAACACAAAAGGTCTAACTTTAACAAGTTCATCATACGTATCAAAGGCATCAACTAGTTCTTTTTTAATATCATTAACTTTTTTAGCGAATGTATCGTTTAATTCATTTTGTTTAAGAACGATATTAGCAATTTCTTCTTTTAGATTGTTGATATAAGCACTAGTTTGGTTCTTTAATTCTTCAAATTTTTGGTTTTGTTCATCAACATAGTTTTCATAGCCTTTATTCGCATCATCAAAGTCTCTAGCTAATTGGTAACGTTTTTCAATTAGTTCTTTCTTGGTGTTATGAAGGTTATTTAATGCTGACTTGTTATTTTCTCTTAATTCCTTAAGAGCCTTATCGTAATTACTCTTTAAAAGTTCTGTTTCTAAATCATTCTCTTTTTGTTTAGCTTGGATTAGATTTTGCCACTCACCTCTTTTTAGTACAGCTTCGTTTTCTGCATTGTTTAATTCATCAGCGGTTTCTCTAGTACGCGCAAGTTGTAGCTTGTAAGATGCAGTATATTCATTTTCAAGTCTATTTTTACGGTTCTTGATATCAGTTAAAAGGTCAGCACATTCAATCTTTAAAAGTTCTAGTTCTTTTTCCTTATTAGATATCTCAATATTGTTTTCTTGAACATAATTATCTTCTTGATGTTTTAAGTCAAGTTTCTTAATATTGAATTCATCTTTATAGTAAGTCATGACTTCTTTTATTTCGTCATCATTTACATTCGTAATATAAGCTAGTTCGTTATCTAAAGCTTCTTTGAATTCTTTAATTTCTTTTAGTTTGTTATCTAAATTATTTTTATAAATATTTAATTGATCTTGATGATTGTTTTCTAATTCTTCTAGCTTTTTCTTTTCTTCGGCTAATTTGTCAAGTAATGAAACTTTTATTTCTTGATTTTCATCTTTAAACTTAGCGATTTCTTCGTCTTTTTCCTTCTTCTTTTCATCCAAAATCGAGATTACAGAAGTAAGAGTTGTTTCTCTATCAGCATTTGAAATCATTAAATCATTGAGAATCTTTTCTTCTTTTTTCTTTCTATTTATGAATTCATCAGTTATTTTAGCTTGTTTACTTTCATAATTAGTCTTTAAAGTTTCTAAAGATTCTTCTTTTTTCTTATCAAGTTCAACTAAAAAGGCATTGAAGTTAGCTTCTTCAACATTAAGTTCATCTTTTAAAGCTTGGATGTTCTTTAATAAGTCACTTCTAGTGCTTTGTAGCTTGGCTACATCAGCATTAAAATTATCTTCAAGTTCGATATTATTAGCATCAATAAAAGCTTTTTCTTTTTCAAATTTAGCCTTTTCATCTTCTTCTTGTTTATTTAAAGAAGTAAGTTTTTCTTGGTGTTGGTTTGTAAGATATTCGATTCTTTGTTCAAAAGATTTTTGTAGTCTTTCGACATCTGCATGATAATCAGCTTCTAGTTCTTGATCTTTCTTTTTAAATTCAGTTTCAATTTCAACAACCGCTTCATCATACTTGGCTTTTAAATCTTCTTTTTTCTTAGCCAAATCTGCAAGTAATTTTTCATTTTCTTCTTTAGCCTTTACAGAAGTTACATTAACAAGGGTATCGATCTTTTCTTGAATAACTTGGATGTTATTGTTGATTCTTTGTTTTTCTTCTTCAAATCTGATCTTAAGATTTTCTTTTTCAGCATCTGAATTGGAAACATATGTTTCAATGCTTGCTTGAATGGCTGCAATTTTAATGTTAAGACTGTCGATTTTATCATTAACCGCATTCTTGCTGTTTAAAATGGTTTCGATAATCGCATCGTTTTCTGTCTTATATTCATCAATTTTCTGTTTATATTCATTCTCTTTTATTTCAAGAGAGTTTAAATATTCATCGTTTAATTCTTTTATCTTGTTTTTTAAATCATCGATTTTTTGTTTATAGTCTTTGCTTAGGGCTGTATATTTATTTTCTAATTCCTCATTATCGTTCTTTAAAAGTCCAATTGCTTGTTGAGCTTGATTAAAACGATCGTTATAGCGATCTAATAAATAAGTTTTTCTTTTTTCAAATTCTGCTTTTTCAATTTCGACCTTTTGTTTAAGAACTTGTAATTCTTTCTCATGATTTTCTTTTTCATTAAGGTACTTTTGGTCTAAGTTTTCTACAAATTCTGAGAATTGTTTTTTAAAATCTTCACTTCTATTTTTTAATTGTTCTTCTAGATTTGCTAGAGTTGTTTTTTCCTTATTTGTAAGAATACTAGCTAATTCATTTAATTCAGCTAAAGTCTTAGCATATTTTTCTTCAGCTGCTATTCTAACATTTGTTTCTTCATCTTTTTTAAGTGATAAAACATTTTTAATTTTTTCATTCTCACTATTTAATATAGATATTTCATTGTCATAAACAGTTTGGAGTCTTTGGAATTCTAAATCGTTGTTAGTTTTTAAATCTTCCTTGGTTTTTAATAGTTGCTCTTTTTTGAAGCATAGGGCATCGTAATCTTTTTCTAAACGTAATAGTTCTTCTTTTTTAGCATTTAGTTTTTCAGTTTGAGCTTTAATAATTTCAGCTTCTTTTTCTTTATTAGCAGCTTCGATTTTAGCTAGCGCTTCATCTTGACTAATTTTATTCTTTTCTATTTCTTTTTCTAGAGATTTAATTTCTTGATTATATGAGTCTTTTATTTCTTCTATTTTTTTAGTTTTATCATTCTTTTCTTGTTTAAGGCTTATAATTTCGCGGTTTGTTTCATTGTCAAAATTAGCAGCTTTAATATTGAATGCTTCGTTTTGTTGATCTCTTTGTTTTTTTAGTTCTTCCAGTTGTTGTTCATAAGAAAGACGTAGTGCCTCACTATCACTAAATTCTTTTTCAATTCCTTCATTATATTTATTTATATAAGTATTTTTTAGTTTGTCTTTCTTAGCTTCCAATTGAGACATTTTTTTGTCAGAACTAGCTTTTAAGGTACTTATCTTTTTATCAGCAGAAGCAAGTTGAGTATTTAATTTTTCTTGTTCCTTTAATAAAAATTCTTTTGATGTAGTGTGTTTGTTTTTTAATTTATCAATTCTTTCGTTATGAAAAAATTTTATTTCTTTATTTTCGTTATTAATTGATGCAATATCACTTCTTAGTTCTTTGTTGGCGTTTTTTGTTTCGCTAATGTTAGTATTTACCGCATCAATAGTAGCCTTTTCGTTGTTTTGTTTACTGAATAAATTAGTGCTTTTTCTCATAAATCTGCCCTCTATTAAAAAAAGAAATAGGTATTTCCTGATAAAATTATACTGTTTTTATAAATATTAAACAAATTTTGTATTGCATTTTATAAAAGTTTCTAGTATGATAATAAAGCGCAGTGATGAAGTGGTTCCTTAGCCAAGTGGTAAGGCAATAGACTGCAACTCTGTGATCGCCGGTTCGAATCTGGCAGGAACCTCCATTTAGTGGGGATGTGGCGGAATGGTAGACGCGAGGGACTTAAAATCCCTTGGTAGCAATACTGTGAGGGTTCAACTCCCTCCATCCCCACCACTAAACAGCGTAAACAAAATGTGCGCCCATAGCTCAACTGGATAGAGCGTTTGACTACGGATCAAAAGGTTGCGGGTTCAAGTCCTGCTGGGCGCGCCAAAAATTGAAATTCTTTTTTTTCTCGGGATGTAGCTCAGCTTGGTAGAGTACTTGATTTGGGATCAAGGTGTCGCAGGTTCGAATCCTGTCATCCCGACCATTAAATTTATTTATTTGGCTAGGTAGCTTAGTTGGCTAGAGCAATCGGTTCATACCCGGTAGGTCGTGGGTTCGAGTCCCACCCTCGCCACCAATTAGTTAGTCGGACCCTTAGCTCAGTTGGTCAGAGCTTCCGGCTCATAACCGGGTGGTCGTAGGTTCGAGTCCTACAGGGTCCACCAATAAGTAAACTAAAAGGATTAAAAATTATGGAGGAATACCCAAGTGGCTGAAGGGTCCGGTCTTGAAAACCGGTAGGTCAGGAAACTGGCGCCTGGGTTCGAATCCCAGTTCCTCCGCCATTTCTATTAAAACTTATTAAGTTAGAACTGGAATTCGAACACTTAATATGTTATTATAGAAAAGCAACATC
Organism: uncultured Erysipelotrichaceae bacterium; assembly: GCA_934675465.1. GTDB lineage: Bacteria > Bacillota_I > Bacilli_A > Erysipelotrichales > Erysipelotrichaceae > Colivicinus. The sequence continues at coordinate 26,047 of CAKUQM010000006.1, forward strand.
GCGAGGTAGAGCAGCCTGGTAGCTCGTCGGGCCCATAACCCGGAGGTCGTTGGTTCAAATCCTTCCCTCGCAACCAATGGTTCTGTAGCTCAGTTGGTAGAGCAATGGACTGAAAATCCATGTGTCGCCAGTTCAATTCTGGCCGGAACCACCATTAGTTAATAAAGTGCCTTAAATAGGCACTTTTTTAATTTTTGCGAACGATTTGCGCACGAATTTATATAATTAATTTTTATCTTTTTGGCATCTGAATTTTCCCTTGTTTTTATTAGATCTAAAATACAAATCCTTATTCTCTTTTGTACAGTATATTCAAAACTCCTCATGTTAATAACCATGAGGAGTACATCATCATTCATTAGTTTCTAAAGCCTTATAATATATCAACATCATAAATGTAGAAACAATAAGTCCAATATAGAATTCAGGAAAAGCCATATCAAGACTTGTCTTTAAACTTATTTGAGGTGTAATTGTATAAGTATACCAAGTAAAGAACATAAATAATTCTGATATTACTATACCTATAGTTCCAATACCGCTTATCCATTCATCAGTAAATAATCCAATCACAAATATCACAATTGATAATAGGCCTATAGGATTTGTAAGATTAATAATACCAGAGATTTCTTGTACGCCTTTCATACCACCATATTGATTAAGCAACATTGGTGACAAACTAACTACAAATAGTATTGCTAAAATAGTTTTCTTTTTCATTTTGACCCCCTATCTTCTAATTTGATTTAGATTTAATCTTCTAGTATGAGCAATCGGTGTCCACTCAACTTTCTTAAATAAGGCAACAATTGTGATCGGCATATACGTAAGCATAAATATTGGACAAGTAAAGATATAAATAATCTTCTTCAAATTTGTACAATAAATATTCTTCCATTCCTTTAGCGTTGTTAATAGGGAGATGATGAACAATATAAGATACATCCCTAAGAAAACATTAAACAAACTACTAAATAAATATATAAATGAATTGTTTAATAAGAAGCGATCAAGAATATAAGTTATATTAACAACAAAACTAATAAAACTTATTATTCCTGCAGGAGCCGAGTTCATTAGCATGTCATAGCTTGAGAAATCACCCTTAAAGGCTTTTTTAATAAGCTCTAATCCATATTTGTTTAAAACTTGAATTACCCCCTTAGACCATCTTAATCTTTGATTAAAAGACTGTTTAAAGCTTGTAGGCTGTTCATCATAAACAACAGCTTTATCAGCATAGCCAATCTTTATATCTTTTAACACGCTATCAACACTAAACTCGATATCTTCTGTCAACAAGAAGTAGTTCCACCCACCATTGTTTTCTACTAATTCATTTGAAACTAAGAAACCAGTGCCACTTATTGCACAACTAGAATTAATAATCATTCTAGAAGCATTTAAATGAGCTGATTCATGTAAATACCACAAACCATAACCAGCACTAATCCAATTATCACCATAATTTTTAGAATTACGATAAGAAGTAACTGCTTGATAACCTTCGTTATACACTCTATTTATTTCCTTAATAAAGTCTTTATCTACGATGTTGTCGGCATCAAAGACAAGATATGCATCATAATGCTTATTTATTTGTTTAATCTTATTTAACAAATAATTTAAGACATAACCCTTACCTACTTCAACAGAATTAAATCTTTTATATACAATAGCACCCCTTTGTTTAGCAAGCTCATAAGTATTATCACTACAGTTATCAGCACAAACATAGATATCAACATAATCACTTGGATAGTTTTGATTCTTAAGACTATCTATAAGATTACCAATGACCTGCTCCTCATTTCTAGCCGCAATTAGAATCGCATATCTATTTGTTTTGTCATTAATAACTCTAGCCTTATTTCTTACAAATAATGGCAAGAATAAATATAATGCCTGATATGTATAACATAAGATAAATATAATAGTTACAATTTTATTAAAATAGTCAATATTCATAAATCTACTCCCTCTGTATTATTTGTACTATCTGTATTAATTGTATTAGTCATTATATTTATTTGTCAACAAAAAAAGAGCAAAGTGCTCTTAGTACATTACTTTACTTAAGAACAACTTCGCTCTATCAGTCTTTGGATTATCAAAGAAATCTTTCGCATTGTTTTCTTCGATAATCTTGCCATCTTCCAAGAAAACAATTCGATTTGCCACTGTCTTACAGAAACCCATTTCATGAGTAACGATAACCATAGTCATACCCTCTTTTGCCAATTCCTTCATTACTTCAAGAACCTCGATAACCATTTCAGGATCTAGGGCACTAGTCGGCTCATCAAACAACATTATCTCAGGATTTAAACATAAGGCTCTTGCGATGGCAACTCTTTGTTTCTGACCACCTGATAAGTTATTTGGATACTCATTCTTTTTATCTGCTAAACCTACTCTATCTAGATAACCTAGGGCAATCGTTTCTGCTTCATTCTTATCCATTTTTAAGACATTAATAAGTGCCAGTGTTAAATTATCTATTACCGTCATATTAGGAAATAAGTTGAAATGTTGGAAAACAAAGCCCATATGACTTCTTAATTCTTTAAACTTTACAGGATTATTTGAATCTAAAAGTTCATCATTAATATAAATATTTCCTTTTTCAGGAATTTCAAGTCCTTCTATACATCTTAAAAGTGTTGATTTACCTGAACCAGAAGGACCAATCAAACAAACAATTTCACCTTTTTTAACTTCTAATGAAACATTATTTACGGCCTTTAAATGATTTTTAACACCGGAAACAACGAAAGATTTTGTAATATTTTCTACCTTAATCACTTAACGCCAACCCCATTTCTATTTTCTTTCCAATTAAAGATATCACTATAGTGATAATCAAATAATATACAGCTGCTATACAATATGGAGACATAACATCATAATAGTTAGTTCCAAGAATTTGAGCACCCTTCAAAAGCTCAACCGCACCTATCGTACTGATTAAAGATGTATCCTTAGTAAGCGTAATAAGCTCGGATATCATTGGTGGTACGATATGTTTAAAAGCTTGTGGCAAGATAACAAATTTCATAGTCTGAAATTTACTCAAGCCTAGAGTTTCACAAGCCTCTGTTTGGCCCTTATCAACCGCATTAATACCAGATCTAATAAGTTCTGTTTGATACGCACCAGAATTGATAGACATAGCCACAACGCCAATCAAATAAGGATTCATTCTCATAATCTTTCCACTAAAGGCAGTATAGATAGATGGAATAACCGAGAAGATAATCAAGATTTGAAGTAGCATCGGTGTGCCTCTTATTACTTCAACATAAATATTAGCTAAGCCCTTTAAAATAATATTCTTACTTCTTTTGCCACACGATCCTAGTATCCCTAATATGAGGCCAAAGAAAAGGGATAGAATGGCAATCCCTACCGAATATCCGGTGCCTTTTAATAGGTATAATAGATTTTCAAGTGTAAAGATTTCTTTAAACGCAATAAACATTTCTATCCCTCACATACTATTTAACTTCAATTGGTGAAATTTGATACTGTTCACAAAGTGACTCATATCCATCAGATGCAATAAATAATTCAATAGCTTGATTAATAATCGCAAGAGTTTCATCATCACCCTTACCAACAACGATATAGCTATATTCGTTCTCAAGAGCTTCATCAAGAACAACATATTTACCAGTAGATGCATAAGAAGTTGCTACAGCTTCATCAAGTACAACTGCATCGTATTGTTGAGCATCAAGACCTGGAATCATATCATTAACTGATTGAATTGAAGATACATTTTCTTTACCAAAAGTTTCTTGAGCAAGTTTTTCATCAGTTGATCCTGTTTGAGCAGCAAGTTTTTTACCTTGTAAATCAGCTAATGTTGAATAGCCACTATCAGCTAATACCATCACAACTTCTTTTGCACCAGCATATGGAGTTGAGAAAGTAATTGCTTTTTCTCTTTCCTCGCTCCAAGTAAAACCAGAAACACCGCAATTTAATTGACCACCTTGGATTTGAGTGATGATATTATCGAAACTCATTTGATAGATTTCAAACTTATAAGTTTTGCCATTAGCTTCACTTAAAAGTTTTTCCATTGAATTTAACATATCGATATCAAAACCAACAAGATTACCAGCAGTATCTAAAGATTCATAAGGTGCATAGTCTGGAGATAGACCGACAGAAATAGTTACAGTATCATCGTCTGTAGTATCTTTAGACGAACATGCAAATAGACACATAGCCATCATCATAACAGCCAATAAAGATAATAATTTTTTCATAATACATTCCTTCCTTGACGGCTATAAAATAAAAAGCCGTCGATATTTTTCATAAAGACGACTTAAAAAAATCGCGGTACCACTTTATTTGCTCAGCAAATCTGAACCACCTCAACTTTAACGACAGTTAACGACTATCCCTACTGTTAGTTCAAGCTAGTATCTCCAAGGCGCGCTTCCTTGTGTATTACTTGCCTACTTTCACCAAACCAGGCTCGCTTTTAAAGTACGTTCACAAGTACTATTCCTTTTCATCGATATACATTATCTTAAACTAAAAAATGAAAGTGTCAATACATTTTCATGAAAATATTTTACAGTATATGAAAATATTTTCATTCATTCTTGCCAAGGACAAATAGAAACATAACCAGAATTTGTTAATTCATCTAAATATATACAAACATTACCCATACTAGTATCTAAACCAGAAACAATAGAATAATATTTATCCAACATAGATAAACCAGTCCATGAGACAAAACAAATATTACCATCTTTCATGATGACTTCCATCATATTTTCATCATATGAAAAAGAATATCTATTAATCTCCGATATTTCATTTATCGTCTTTTGGTCAATGTTTTTAAAACCTCTCAACACTGTATTTAATTGTTCACTTGTAAAACCAGTCATCTCTGGAAGTTTACTCATAAGATATTTATTTGAATCATTTATTTCGACATTTGTGCCATCTACAAAAATTATTTCTTGATAAGAACCGATAGTTGTATAAGCAATTTGTTTCTTTTCACAAACATCTATCTCAACAACTTGATCATCTAATTTCTTTACTTTTACACTATCAAAATAAGGAGACTTTAGCATCCTTTTTTCACTCATATTAGTTGATGTAAAAAAGTACTTGTTGTTTTCAGTTAAACCACTCAATCTAACCACATCACTATCTGTTAGGTAATAATTGCCTTTCACACTGATATGATAAATATTTGAGTAACTAGATAAAAAGAACATTAGACAAAGTATTATAAAGCCCGTAATGATTCCGATTAGAAAATAAAGGTTTTTAAATCCTTTAAATAAAGAAGCGCTTTTCGCATCGCTTCTCTTTTTTCTTAAGAAAGTTTCGTCTAATTTTATTTTAGAACCATTCTCTAACAATTGAACTTCTCCACTTCCATTATCAACTTAACATCAAATTTCTTTTTAACTTCTTCTTGAGCTTTTAAAGCTAAAGCCAAATAATCTTCACCAGTACCACCACCTGCATTAATAATGAAATTAGGATGTTTAGCACTGATTTCAGCTCCATTCATATTAGCCCCTCTAAGACCTACTTCGTCGATATATTTCCAGGCAAAACCGCCCTCTGGATTTCTAAAACATGAACCAGCACTCGGCTTATCTAAAGGCTGAGTGTCCATTCTTCTATTTTTTCTATCCTTAATTAAATCTAAAATTTCATCAGCATCACCATGTTCAAGTGTCATATAACAAGCAATCACAATCCACCTTGGATGTTCTTGGAAAATAGAATAACGATAAGACAACTTAAGTTCATCTTTCTTCATCCTACAGATTTCGCCATCTTTTAATACTAAAACCTCAGTGACCACATCAGCCATAGATTTTTTATAAGCACCTGCATTCATATATACAAGACCACCTACACTTCCTGGAATCCCTGAGGCAAATTCCAAACCACTTAATCCAAGTTTTGCGATAGACATACATAAGAAAGGCATCATGACACCAGCTTCTACATATAGTTGGTCATTATATACTTCAAAGTTATTAAAATTCTTTAACGAAATAATCACACCTTCAAAGCGTGATGATCCACAAATCAAATTAGAACCATTGCCAATAACTTTAAAAGGAATATGTTCAGTTTTGACAAAATCAATTATTTCCTTTAAACAAGCCAAGTTATATGGTTCTACATAATGAGCAATCTCACCACCCATCTTAACGGTAGTAAGCTTACTAAAAGTTTTATCATCGCGATAATTTCCGCGTTCACATAAAAATTCTTTAATCATAATTTCTCTACTTTTTCAATAATATCTTCAATAACAGTGCTATTTGCCATACTTCTAGCATTATTAGCTAAACTGTTTAGGGTATCTACATCATTTATTATACTATCAATCTTTTCTTTTAAAGAAATAGCGCTTAAATCTTTCTCCTCAATCATCAAAGCCGCATCATTTTTAACAAGTACTAAGGCATTGAAATATTGATGATTATTAGGCACATAAGGAGATGGTATCAATATTGCAGGCATACCTAAAGCTGTGATTTCACACAAGGTAGTAGCCCCAGCCCTTGAAACCAATAAATCAGAAGCCTTCATGGCCTTAATGCCATCGATTCTTTCTTTAATTACTAAATAATCTTTCTTTTCAGTTTTACTTACAACATCCTCATAATAGGCACTACCTGTCGCATAGATTACTTGGTATGTACCATCTAACAGCTTAAAGAAATCTATCATTACTTTAGTTACTGTTTCTGAGCCTAATGAGCCCATGAAAATAACAACCGTCTTTTTATTCTTATCTAATCCTAATTCACTTAAATAGTTATCATCTTTTTTATAATTAAAAGCTTTACCACTTTGAGGATTACCTAAAATAAAAGTATTAGGATTTTTAAATTGGTCCTTGTCTTCAATATATGAGCCAATTACTAAATCAACTTTTGTGTCTAGCATTTTATTAGCCTTACCTACAAAAGAATTTTGTTCATGAATTACTGTTTTTAGGCCTAATTTCTTAGCTGCCATAATAACCGGAACTGAAATATAATTGCCAAAGCCAATGGCCATATCAAAACCTTTTAATAGTTTTAAGCACTTCCTATAAGCTTTATTCATGCTGAAAACACTTAATACTTTATTAAAAATATTGCCTGATGTTGATGTGATATCTAGTCCGATAAATTTAAAACCAGCCTTAGGAATTACATCTTTTTCCATTCTATCAATAGAGCCAAAGAAGACAATCTCATTGCCTCTTTTTTCTAATTCTTCTGCAAGTGTTAATGCAGGATATATATGTCCACCGGTACCTCCGGCTACGATTGCGATTTTCATAAGACCTATTGTACCATCATTTAACTTCACGTTTAAGTTCATCATGCACCGACTTAACTCTTTTCTTAGGTTTAATTGGAATTAAACCAATTAACTTAAAAGTGATAATTGGATTCACAACTATCAACATAAGAAGCATTAAGCCTGAATGCACATAATAAGAAGTAGATATCATATCTACAAAATTATTAAGACAAAAGAATTCAAATAAGCCAAGTAAAATATAGATTAAACATGAGCTTATAAAATAAATAAAACGATATAGTTTTTTCATCCCTATTATTCTATAACATTTAGGTCATATTGCTAGGATAAAAACTCACACATGTTATAATCAAGACGAGGTGAAAAGTATGTTTGATTTAATAATAATTGGTGGTGGTCCTGCGGGACTTAGTGCTGCAATATATGGTAGTCGTGCTAATCTTAAGGTTGGCATTATCGAGCCATTGTCACTTGGCGGCAAATTAATTAAGATTGATAAGATTGAAAATTATCCATCTTTTGAAGAAATTACAGGTTTTGAATTAGCAGATAAGCTCGCAAGCCATACTAATTCTTTCAAGCCTAAAATTATAAACGCTGAGGTTAAGTCTATCAATGAACATATCATTACTTTAGATGATGGAAAAGAAATAGAAGCTAAGGCCATTATTATTGCCTCTGGTTCTAAGGAAAAAGAATTGGACTTAGAAAAGGCAAACGATTATATTGGCAAGGGCATTTCTTATTGTGCAGTCTGTGATGGTTTCTTCTATCGTAAAAAAGATATCGTGATTGTGGGTGGTGGTAATAGTGCTTTACAAGAAGCTTTATATTTAAGCAATATCGTAAATTCAATCACAATCATCATTAGAAGAGATGAATTTAGAGCAGATGCAACTTTGGTTGATAAGATTGGTCAAGATCCTAAGATTAAAGTCATTAAGAATGTCTTGCCATATAAGTTATTAATAAGTGATGATAAGATTTCCGGTTTACAAGTAAAGAATAAGTTAGATGATTCAATAATGGATATTGAATGTCAAGGAATCTTCCCATATCTTGGTTCCATCCCAAATACTTCATTTGTACCTAGTAGTATTTTAGATGAATATGGATATGTTGTAGTTGATGAAGATATGAAAACTAGTATTCCTTATATCTTTGGTGCAGGTGATGTTACTAATACTCATTTAAGACAGATTATTACGGCCTGTGGTGATGGTGCTAGAGCTGCAACAAGTGTCATTAAATATTTGAATAAGTAAACAAAAAGCCCAAATATGGGCTTTTAATTATGCTCTTGAAGAATATTTACCATCAATAGTAGAAACGATAATCTTTTCACCATTGTTGATAAACATTGGAACTTTAACTTGTAAACCTGTTTCACATACCGCATTCTTTAATGCTGAAGTTGCAGTATCACCCTTAACAGCCAATTCACATTCAACTAATTCTAGGGCAACCTTATCAGGTAAAGAGATACCTAGGATTTCACCTTGGTAGTCCATAACACTTACTTCTAGGTTTGGAGTTAAGAAGTTCATTTCCCAACTTAAGTTATCCTTTGGAAGTTCGATTTGTTCATAAGTTTCATTATCCATGAACACTAATGTCTCACCAGCATCATATAGATATTGCATAGCCTTCTTATCAATAGTAGCCTCGCCTACCTTATCACCACCAATTAAGCTTAATTCCTTAACAACACCAGTTCTTGGCTCCTTAACCTTGATTTTAACTTTCATCTTGGCCATTGCAGTCTTATTTAAGGCAATGTCGATACATTGATAAAGTTGATTTTCCCAAGTAAAACATTGACCTGGTTTAATTTCTGTACAGTTAATCATATATTCTCCTTTATTTCCTATGTAATTTTAATATCATCTAACTTTATAGTCAATTATCATTCTATCTTCTACATTTATTGAAAGATTAATTCCATTGCATTCTAGATAATAAAGATCACCATTAGCTACAACATTAACTACCCCTTCACTAATTTCATAAGTTTCTAATGTTTCATCATTACTTAAAATATATTTAGCAGTATTAATCATTTCAGCTTCTGTCTTAAAATCATCATAGAAGTCATTCATATCAAAATAAACTGTATTAGCACAAATTAGATAATTAGTATAAATCATAATCATCTCTAGTGCCATCATCATAATTATTAGAAAGCTCAGGGAGATGAAAGCTCTTTGCTGAGCCAATATTCTTTTCGTATTCCTTATTATCATTATTCACATACCTTAAATATAAACAATCATTTTTTTCAAAAAAAGAAGCTTCTTTAATATCATTTAAATAAATCTGAGTACCAGGACTAAGTATCAACTTATCATTTATAAATCTTAGATTATAGGGGCTATTATGATAAGTAAAATTAAGTTCATATTCATTTATTTCTAAGTCATAGGCTATCAACAAGATTCTTCTTAAATCCATCATACTAAGTTCACTATTTACTAAATCATAGTCCATATTCACATTACCCAATAGTCTTACCATAGAAGTGCACAAGGGAAGTATTGATAGAGTTATTAATAGGGCAATCAGAAATCTTGTCTTAATAAAGCCCGCCGAATAAGATTTCATATTTTTCATTTAATTCTTCACTATATTTTTCATATCCATCATAATAATTATCAAATTGTTTAAATAAGCCAATACATAGTATTGATAAGGAAGCTACAATTAGACAATTAATGAGGGCATCAACTAATAGAAAACCTTTATTATTCATAGGTAATATAGCCATTACCCAAATGAACAATAGCTTTATGATTATCAAAATAGAAAGTACCGCCCCTATTCACATGGCCATTTTCATTAAAATATAGTCCTTCTTCATACATGGTGTTTTCTCTATTCCTTAATGCCTTACTTTGAGCTACTAGGTATTTATTTAAAAAATCATAGTGTCCACTTTGTATACTAATATTTCTATTTAACGTTAGACACATACACCCCATCGTAATAAGCATCACCAGTAACATATCTAACATCGTATTTCCTTTGTTATTCATGATAAGACTGTCCTCCACTTATATAGATATTCTTACCATTAGAACAAGATGTTTGTTCATCACTGATTAAACCTGCTGAGACTAAATCACCAACAGATGATGGGTATTGTCCATAGGTTAATTTGTATTGGACAATTGCTGAATCAACAACTCTTGTCAAAGCATCACAGGCGTTATTATCAACGCTATCGATTACTTTTGAGACATTGGGTATAGTAAGCAAAAACAATATCGCAATTATCATTACTACTACAACCATTTCTAATAATGTAAAACCTTTTTTATTCATATATTTCTCCTTTAAAAGTTAGCCAACGCATTCATTGGTAAAAATAATATTTGATAAACAAAGATGATGACGATTCCGATCATACAATAAGTAACAAATTGGATAATACCAGCAGTTTTTTTCATCTTTGTCTTAATTTGTTTAGTACTTAAGTTTACATAGTCGTTTAATATCTTTGAGAAATCATTAGAATGAATCGCAATATTTATAAACTTACTCAAAGAATAATCATAATAAGCTTGTTTGCTAGCTTGTTTTAAAGTTTCGCCTTCTAATAGTCTTTCATCCAAGTGATAGGCCAAGAATGCTGTTATAGGCTTATTGTGAAGACTTTTTAAGATATCAATTGATTCCTTGCTCTTATAACCGTTGTTTAGGCAAATATTTAATAGACTTACAAATTCTACACAGAAGTACTTTTGAACAATACTATTAGGCAAATATTTACATATAAGCACATAGAACAAGGTGATGTTTCTATTTCTAAAGAAATATAAAGCTAATATCAATAGCACAATCAACAAGATATAAAAGATATAGATGATAATTCTTAAAATAATCCTAAATGCTGCAACATTACCAAAATCTTCATTAAAGCTTTTAAGCATATTTAAGATAGTATCTAGTCCATAGGCATCAAAGATATATAAAGCACTTAGCGATAAGAATAAAAGTATAAAGGGATAAAGAAATGAACCCATTAAACTTTTGGTATATTCTTTTTCTTTTTCAATGAAAGATAAAGATAGATTCAAACTATCACTAAAGGACATTTTCTTTGAAAGTGGAATAAGATAAACACCAATATTCTTAGGTACATAAATATCCATCACTTCTTCGACACTTACACCTGCATCCATTTTTTTGATAATTTCATCAATAATCTTTTCATTAGTTTTGTTTGTTAATAGTTCAAGACTATTTTTAAAAGATAGACCGGTCTTTAATAATTCATTCAAAAATACTAAATCTTCATATTTAAGCTTAGTAGATTCCATTTTCAATGCCCTCTTTAATTTGTTTATCAATACTTAAGAATGTATCAGAATGTTTCTTAAATCTGCGATAATATTCAATCTCATCTTTATCCATGATTTCATAAATAACTACCTTTTCACCAGATCTATTGATTATCATCTTTTGATGTACTAAACATATAAGCATCTCATATAAATATTCTTCACTAACTCCTAAATCAACCATTCTATCAATCGTAGAAGCCACGCTAGAGGCATGAATAGTACTTAGCACTAAATGTCCTGTATTGGCAGCTCTAAGGGCCATTTTAGCTGCCTTATCATCTCTTATTTCTCCTACCATGATGATGTCAGGATCATGCCTCATAATTTGTTTAATACCCGCTTCATAGTCAAAACCGATTCTTTCGTTGATTTGTAACTGCACAAACTTATCATTCACTACTTCTATTGGATCTTCAATGGTATAAATGATTGAACCATCAACACTTTTTAATAATGAATATAAAGTAGTTGTTTTACCAGAACCAGTAGCCCCAGAGAATAAGATTAGACCATTATCTTGTTTAAGCAGTTTCTTAAAGTATTCATTTTGACTCTTTAATTTAGATAGCTTATCAGCCTCAACCTTAAGATTAGAATTAAGAATTCTAAGCACCCCATTTGTGGCATTATAAGTGTTTATTACCGCAAATCTAAGTGAAAGGATATTCTCCCCATATAAGACTTCAAACTGGCCTGTTTGAGGGCTTAATGAGCCTAAATCAACGTTTGAACGATATTGTAGATATCTTATTAATTTGTCATCACCTACCTTGCTTTTAACTCTACGCATCGTATTGTTGATTCTCATCGATATATCAGTTTGTTCATACTTTTGGGCAAAATGAATATCACTGGCATTGTTTTTGACTGCCAAACTTAAAATCGCATTCAATCTTTTTTCAATATCTATATTTTCCATACACTTCTTTATTGTCATGAAAAATAAAAATTCCTACACTAAGTAGGAATTATTTTCAATTTCGTATTCTAAATTGGTAATTTCATCATGTCCTGGATAGACAATCAATGATGGATTTAAAGTTTTTAACATTCTTAAGGAACTCTTTAGTTCGCTTATATCGCCACCCTCTAAATCACATCTTCCACATGCTAATTTAAATAAGGTATCACCCGTAAAGATACAATCATCAAATAAGTAACATACAGAACCCTTTGAATGACCAGGTGTAAATATTACTTCAAAATCAAATGGTCCAATCTTATATTTAGTTTCCTTAAGTTTAACTAAAGGAACACTGATAGTAGGTACAGCTTGTAATCCAAAGACCTTGCCCCAGCCTTTATTTTTAGTCATTTCAATATCAGCTTCATGAATATAGATTGAAACCTTATATTGTTTATATAAGTCATCACAAGCCTTAATATGGTCAAAGTGACCATGAGTTAATAAGACAGCTAATAATTCTTTCCCCTCTAAGTAAGGTAATAGTTTTTCCATCTTACAAGCAGGATCAATGATAATGATTTTATTATCAATTTCTAGAATATAGGTATTTGTTTGGAAAATACCACAAACTAATCTTTTTACTTCCATATATTAAAAAAATAAGCAGTAGCTTATTTTTTCTCCTTATGAACAGTCATTTTGTTACATCTAGGGCAATACTTTTTGATTTCCATCTTATCTGGATGCTTCTTCTTATTTCTATCGCCGATGTAATTTTCTTCACCACATTCTGTACATTTGAATGTTATAAACTCTCTAGGCATTTCTAAAACCTCCCGTTAACGCTTTATAATAATAACATAGAATTTGTCTAATAATCAATAATTAAATTATTCCTCATTTTCAAGATCCCTAAATAAGTCTTCAACATTATCATAATGTTTTACGTTAGGGTCTCTAGCGATTCTTTCAGCCTCCAACATTGCTTCGATGGTTTCTTTGTTAGAAATTTCTTCTTTCATCTAAAACAAACTCTCCTCACTACTTATCTTTAAGTGCTTGTAGGCAAGAGGTGTAACTTCTCTACCTCTAGAAGTTCTATTAATAAAACCAATTTGAAGAAGATATGGTTCATATACATCTTCAATAGTTATAGCTTCTTCACCAATTGCTGATGCGATAGCCTCAAGTCCTACAGGACCACCATGATATCTTTCAATAATACCTCTTAGATATCTGATATCAACATCATCAAGTCCAATTGAGTCAATCTTTAAACGATCAAGAGAACTTTGGGTAATATCAAAGTCAATTAGACCATTATTTAATACTTGGGCAAAGTCTCTTACTCTTCTAAATAATCTGTTCGCAATACGAGGTGTTCCTCTACTTCTTAGGGCTATTTCTCTGATTGCGTCTTCATCAATTTCGTTGTTAAAGACTTTAGCAGTTCTTTCAACAATCTTAGATAATTCATCTTGATTGTAATATTCAAGTTTAGAAATAATACCAAATCTATCTCTTAAAGGTGATGAAATAGAGCCCATTCTAGTGGTAGCACCAACTAGTGTAAAAGGTGGTAAATCGATTCTAATTGACCTAGCCCCTTGTTCCTTACCAACTACCACATCAATCGCATAATCTTCCATAGCAGGATATAAGACTTCTTCAACTGTTTTTGGTAAACGGTGAATTTCATCAATAAATAGAATATCACCAGCTTCTAAGCTTGATAAAATAGCGGCTAAATCGCCACTTCTTTCAATTGATGGACCACTAGTTACTTTTACATTTGTTCCCATTTCATTAGCTAAAATATAAGCTAAAGTAGTCTTTCCAAGTCCTGGAGGACCATAAAAAAGACAATGGTCTAGTGATTCATCACGACTCTTTGCCGCCTGTATGTAGACCTCCAAATTACTTTTTAAAGAACTTTGACCGATATATTCATCAAGTCTTTGAGGTCTTAAACTAATTTCTTCATCTGTCTCTAACTTTTCAACAGACATTACATCATTTTCTACATTCATAATATTTATTTTGCCAACATTGCTAGAGCACGCTTAACATATTGTTCGGTGCTCAAGTCTTCTTTAGATAGTTCTTTGATAATATTCTTAAGTTCCAAGGATTTAAATCCTAATGATTTAAGAGTCTCCACTGCATCATTTAATTTCTCATTAACCTTAATTTCTTCACTTGCCACCAGTTTTCCCTTTAAATCAAGGATAATTTGACTAGCGGTCTTAGCACCAACACCAGGCATTGATTTCATATAATTAACATCAGAATTTTCAATAGCTCTAATAATGTCATCCACCTTAGATTTAGCCAACATACCAGAAGCAATCTTAGGACCTAATCCCTTAACTGAAATAAGCTTAACAAAAAGTTCATATTCTGCATATGATAAGAAACCAAATAATGATTGTTCATCTTCTCTGATATTTTCATAAGTGTAAATTAATACCTCTTCGCCTATTTTTAATTTCTCTGGATGATAAAAATTAATGCGGTAACCAACATTATTTACATCCAAAAGAACATAATCACTTCCAAAAAGATGAACTTTTCCTCTTAAAAAACCAATCATAACCGCAACTATTGTACCATGAAAAAAGAACCTATTAAGGTTCTCTTATTCAAATTCATCTTCATCGTCACCATCAACGAATTCAAAGCTTGTATCATTAATGAAGACTTGATCACCGTTCTTACAACCTTTTTCTCTTAAGGCTTCATCAACTTTCATCTTACTCATCGCACGAGCAAAGCGTAATGCTGAATCCGTATCCTTAAGATTGGTTCTTTCAAACAATCTTTCAATCTTTTCGCCTTCGATTCTAAAGATACCATTACCTTCATTAAATACTCTAAATTCTTCTTCAGGTGTAAAGGTATATACAACCTTCTCTTCTGCCTTCTTTTCATCATATAAGGCAAATTGAGGTAGTTCCTTTAACATATCCTTGACTTTATATAGTACGGGAGTTAAACCCTCATTGATGATTGTGATAGTCTCAAAAATCTCTACATCAGGATACTTTTCCTTAAAACGTTTTAGATTTTCTTGTGCCATATCACCATCCATTTTATTAGCGATGACAATTTGAGGTCTAGAACTTAAGTTACCTGGATAGCTCTCTAGTTCATGATTAATGATTTCATAATCACTTAGAGGATCTCTATATTCACCAGACATATCAATAACATGTAAGATTACACGACATCTTTCAATATGTTTCAAGAACTCATGACCTAGGCCCTTACCTTGTGAAGCTCCTTCAATTAATCCTGGTAAGTCCGCCATAACAAACGATCCATCGCCAACTTTAACCATACCAAGTTGAGGTACAAGTGTTGTGAATGGATAGTCAGCTATTTCAGGTCTAGCCTTAGATACAACTGATAATAGAGTTGATTTACCAACACTTGGGAAACCCACTAAGCCTACATCAGCTAATAGTTTAAGTTCTACTTCTACTTCTTTTTCTTCACCAGATTCACCAAGCTGTGCCTTTTCAGGAACAGAATTTCTAGAAGTCGCAAAGTGACGGTTACCCTTACCACCCTTACCACCTTGGCAAATTACAGCTTTTGAATCAATAGTATTCAAGTCAGCAATAATAGTATTATCTTTTAAGTCCTTAACAATAGTACCCAAAGGAACCTTAACAATAACATCCTTCTTAGATTCACCAAACATATTATTTGGTTTACCATCAGCACCATTATCACCCTTAATCATCTTTGAGAAACGTAAATCTAATAGTGTTGATTTATTAGTATCAACTTCAAATACGATAGAAGCACCATCACCACCATCACCACCATTTGGACCACCAAAGGGATTGTATTTCTCACGCTTAAAAGAGACAAGACCATTGCCACCATTTCCAGCTTTTAATTTAATTTTTACTTTATCAATAAATTGCATAATTCTCTTAAATAAAATAAAAGGCCTATAGAAGGCCTTTAAATGATCTTAGCAAGCAGGATAGCAAGATACTTTCTTCTTATCCTTGCCTAAACGTTCATATTTAACAATACCGTCGCAAGTGCAGAATAATGTATCATCGCCGCCCTTTTTAACATTTGTACCAGGATGAATCTTAGTACCTCTTTGACGGTAGATAATAGATCCAGCAGTAGCAAATTGACCATCGGCAACCTTCGCACCTAGTCTCTTAGAATGAGAGTCACGTCCGTTTTTAGTAGAACTAACACCCTTCTTAGAAGCGAAGAATTGAATATCTAAAATATATTTCATACTCATTTCCTTTCTACTTTAATAAATTCACCATAGGACTCTTCAATAGTCTTAAGTTGAATTAGTGCAAGCTTCATAAAATTATTTACTTCATCAAGCTTACATTCATTTTTTATCTCAATCTTGTTTTCACCTACATTAATTGTAACATCCTGATATTCATCAAGACAATTCATAAGTCCAAACATTATACTTGAGACACTAGCACATATTAGATCATTACCGTATTCAGCATATTCTGCATGACCAGTAACCCCTAAATGTGTGTAATAGCCATTCTCTAAGCTATATCTTACTAATATCATTAAGCGATGCTAGTAACAGTTAACTTAGTATATGGTTGACGATGACCTTGTTTACGACGAGTAGAACCCTTCTTAGACTTGTACTTGAAGATAACAATCTTCTTGCCCTTGCCTTGTTTTTCAACCTTGCAAGTAACCTTAGCACCATCAACATAAGGTGCGCCAAGAGTTAAACTGCCATTGTTTAGCGCAACAACCTTATCGAAAGTATATTCTTCACCTTCATTTACATCTAACTTTTCGACATAAATTACAGATCCTTCTTCTACTTTAAGTTGCTTACCGCCAGTTTCAATAATTGCGTACATAAAATCTCCTTTCTTTGAATTTAGACTCGCCATTAAGGTGACCATGCTTAAAAACCTTCTCTGTGCGGTTGAGACCCTATTAAAGGGAGACAACACAAATATAATAACATAAATAAAAGCCGATTTACATCGACTTTCATCATTTTATTTAGTACTTGTATTACTTACTTTATATACACAAGCGCCCTTAGACTCAGACCAAATCCAGTTCTTAGAACCCATTTCCTCATCACAAGTGATAATACCATCACTATTTAGATCCTTAGGCCCAGCCTTTTTATCAGCAACATTTGACGTTGGAGTAACTGCACCATAAGCAACAATTGCATAAGTAGAGAACTTATCAGTCTTAAACGTTAAGATATTTCCATTTAATGTAGCATCCAACATAGTCAATACATCACCATGGAATCTTGCAACCTTAATAGTTTTAGCATTCTTAATTGAATTAACTATATCATCAGGAAGATACATATTAATTGTGATTGGACTATTTAAACTTGTAATCTTTGTTGGTGTACCATTTTCATCAACACTATACAAATTAATATCCAAAGGAACAATTGTATCTAATTTAGCATTACTTGGAGTTTGCTTATTAAGCATATCCTTATCATCACTTTGTAAAGCATTTACTAAATCAGTTTCTAACAATATGCCATTAGAATCACCTTGAACCTTCTTAACTTCATCATATGTTGTCTCATCTACAGTTGGAGTAGGAGAAGTTACACTAATCTTTTCTCCATCTTTTAATATTCCATATCTATTATTAATATAGACAACATTATTACCAGGTACTAAATACATAGAAACATCTTCTGAGAATGTACCGCCAGAAATCGTTGTATCACCACTAAAGCCTTGACCTGGATATGATTTTTCATCAAATAAACTAATAGCACCATAGAAATCGCCACCAGTTATGATTGTCTTACCTTCAGTGTCATACCAAATGCCAGTTATAACCGCATCGGTTGCGTTATTTGTAGGTTTATATGTACCACCATATATCTCTGCATAATTCCAATTCAATAGTGTAGCCTGAGTAGAATTTAAGAATTCGCCATCTTCTATATATAATTTGCCAAAATTGCCATTCTTAATAGTATTAATTCCACCAGAGAACTTACCATTATGAATTGTTAAAATAGCTTCCTCATTTTCTTTACCTTCACCGTTTCTGATAAGACTTGAGAAGGAACCAGTAGATATAACAGAAACACCATCATAAATATCCATATTACCCTGATTAGAAATGTTATACCAACTATTGTCACCATTACTTGTAGGGCTACTACCAGCTTCCTTAGATCTAGTTAGTGTAATTCCGCCCATTAGCTCAAGTGTTGCACCATAATTATTAACAATGTCACCTCTTCCATGAGTAACATTATCAATAGTACCCTTACCTGTAATAGTTAAATTACCATTATTAATAATTGTATGTTCATTATTATTTGTTAAAGTAACTCCTTCTAAGATATCGATTGTTAAAGTCTTACCTTTTGGAATAACGATATCCTCAGTAGTACTTAAATTTAAAGTTATAGTATCACCATTGTTAGCTGCAATTAGTGCAGCAGTTAAAGAATCAAAACCTTTATCACCAATAGAGGCAATATATGTTTTTTCAACAATAGTACCATCAGTATTTTGTACTAAACCTTCTTTTAAATACTTAGTAACATCACTAGAGAAAGTACCGCCAGTTATTTCAGTTTGATGCGTTAAGCCATAAGTTATATCTTCTCTTATACACGGATTACCACCTTTAACTGTGCCACCTGTAATCTTAGTTATTCCTTTATTAACCGCACTACCAGTAACCGCTCTTGAAACAATAGCTGCATCAGAATTATTCTCTTCTCCAACTATATTTCCTCCTGTAATAATAAGCACATTATTATTTTGAACACACGATTGAGCAAATCCTGTAATAGTACCACCATTAATTGTCATTTCACCAGCATCATCATTTTTAACTGTATTAAGTCCACCATTAAAAGTGCCACCATTAATCGTCAATTTCGCAATAGGATTGCCATTTGTTGAAGGCTCATCAGCATTACCGTAAGAATACCAACCATTTGTAAGTAAGCTTGAATATTTACCTTTATTCTCAACTGTAACACCAGAATTAATTTCCATTGTTCCATAATTCTTGATTGTATAATAACTATTACCGCCAGAATTCTTAGAATCTACACCAGTTTCTTGACTTCTCTTGTATGTTCCACCATTTAAAGTTGCTATTGCTCCCAAATCATTGTAAATAGCAGCTTTTCCATTAGTGACATTATCAACAATTCCATTGCCTGTAATAGTAAGTTTCCCTTTATTTATAATGGTATGATCATTAACATTGGTTAAAGTAACACCATCAGCAATATTAATTGTAATATCCTTTCCAGATTCAATAACAACATCTTCATTGGTGCTTGCTATTAAAGCAATAGTATCCCCATTACCTGCAACATTAATTGCTTCTTGTAAAGTTGAATATTCAATATCACCTACTTTAGCAACCTTTCCATCATCAGCACTTACACTTGAGCACAACGAAAACACCATCAACAAAGACAACAACACAGAAATAAACTTTTTCATAAAATCCTTTCTTCCCTATAGCCCGTATTGTTTAAATAATAAATTGCTAAATCAACCCTTAGCTGGTCTTAATACATTTTTATAATATTCTTCTAACTTTTTTCTTGTCAATAAAAAGTTTGTAAATTTTTTTACAAAAGTCCTTATTTGCACATGAAGGGTAAAATCTTTAATTTTTCACTAGTGGTATAATATCTATGCTTGTAGAAAGGCAAGCATTCAAGAAATTTCACGAGGTGAATAGTTATTGAAAAACTTGGCGGTTTTGATTATTCATCTCTTGAAATTTCAAACCGCCAGAAATGAAAAATAAATATATAACTAAGTCACTTAGGGCTTTTCCTTTTAGCGATGATAATCTTACACCAGAAGAGGAACTTTTTAAGTGTACTCTTAATGAATGGTATAACGCTAAACATAGAACCATCAGTGATAATGAAGTAAACTTTATAAATAGTGTTACTATCAATAAATGTCCTTATTGCGATTCATCTTCTTTTATAAAGAATGGACATAGAAAAGATGGGATTCAAAAGTATAAATGCATAAGCTGTAGTAGAAGTTTTACACCAATTACAAATACAATATTTGATAGTCACAAGATTCCTATATCAGAATGGTTTGAATACTTGTTACATCTATTTGAATTCCATTCTATTAAATCTAGTTCTTACGATAATAGAAACGCTAATTCTACTGGCGTTTATTGGCTTATTAAAGTGTTTGAAGTACTTAAAGGCATTCAAGATGATGTTGTGCTTGATGGAAGAATATTTCTAGATGAAACATACTTCCCTAAAATCAAAAGTGACAACATGACTATAAATGGTAAGAAATTAAGAGGTATATCTAGAAATAAACTAGGAGTTGCCGTAGCTACAAATTTAAATAGTTCTATATTTATTGTCACTGGTACTTCAAAGCCGAGCGAAAAATCAACACTTTTAGCTTATGGCAAGCATATTAAGGAAGGTTCCACTATTGTTCATGATAAAGAGAAGTCTCATAACATATTAGTTGATAAGCTTAATCTTATTAGTGAAGATTATTCAAGTGAAGAATTAAAGAACATTGAAGATAAAGACAATCCACTTGCGCCAGTTAATAGCTTACATGCATTGGCTAAAAGCTTTATGAGACAGCACGGATCATACAATAGAGATAACTTACAAGACTGGATGAACTTATTATGGTTTATATTAAATGAGCCATATGATAAGTATGCTAAGGTACTTAAATTTATAGAATTAGCTATAAATTCGCCAAAAAAAGTGAAATATAGAGATGCAATGAAGGCTAAAGTGCCTAAATAAGGGAAACTTTACCCTTCATGTGCAAATAAGGACTTTTATTACAAATGAAAAGTCACTTCACCACTAGAAAGATTGTATGTTTTATTATCTTGTAATACTTTCAAAGAATAATCAGAATCGATACCCAATACCTTAATTTGTTTAACCTCATTATTGATCTCAGCATAGACTTCTCTATCCTTTAAATAATCATATTCTTTAATATCATTATAGAAATCATAACCTTCCTTAACCTTCATGAAATCATAATATATTTGATTAAATATTTTGTCCTTTAATAATCTCATATCTTGAGTTTGATTAGTTATCTGATACAAAGAAGTAGGAGTCCTCTTATATTCACCCACAAATTCTCTTTGATTAACATTAAGACCTATACCAATAATAAGACATTCTATTTCATTTCTTGTGACAGCCTCCAATAAAATACCACAAAGTTTACTATCCTTATAATATATATCATTAGGCCACTTAATACTTAAATACTCTAAGTTTAAAGCTTTAATTATAGAAAAAGCACTAATCACCGATAAACTCGAGAATTTATCAATTAGTGCCTTATCTTTAATTAAAAGCGAAAAGAGCAAGTTTTCACCCTTTTCGCTTTTCCAATTACGATTATTACGACCCCTTCCAGCACTTTGAAAATCAGCACTCACAAAAGTAAAATTATCTAATTTCTCATAATTTTCTTTTAAATAAGTATTTGTAGAATCAATAGTCTCAAAATGGATCGTCTTCATATTAATTAACCAAAAATTGTTAACAAGATACCAGCAGCAATAGCACTACCGATAACACCTGCAACATTTGGCCCCATTGCATGCATCAACAAGAAGTTGCTAGGATCTTCCTTTTGACCCTCTTTTTGAACAACTCTTGCAGCCATAGGAACCGCACTAACACCAGCAGCACCAATCATTGGATTGATCTTACCGTGTGAGAACTTACACATTACCTTACCACCTAAGATACCAAACATACATGCAACAACAAACGCAAAGATACCAAGGGCAAAAATAGATAATGTTTGTAGAGTTAAGAAACTAGTACCCTGAGCTGTAGCACCAACTGATAAACCTAATAAAATTGTACAAATATATAATAAAGCATTTGATACAGTATTAGTTAAGTTAGGTACCACACCACATTCCTTAATTAAGTTACCAAGCATCAAACAACCAATTAGTGGTGTAGCACTAGGTACAATCAAAGAAACAATCAAAGTAATCACAATAGGGAATAAAATCTTTTCCTTCTTAGAAACACTTCTTAATTGTTCCATCTTAATTAATCTTTCTTCCTTAGTAGTCAATAACTTAATAATTGGAGGGAAGATAATTGGAACTAGTGCCATATAAGAATAAGCAGCTAACGCAATAGGAGCTAAATACTGAGTAGAACCTGAAATCGTCAACAATCTATTTGAAGTTAGAATTGCAGTAGGTCCATCAGCACCACCGATAATACCGATTGAAGCAGCTTCATAGAAATTAAATCCTAAGAACAAAGCACCAAAGAAAGCTACGAAGATACCAATTTGAGCAGCAGCACCAAGTAACATTGTCTTCTTATTGGCAATAAGTGGTCCAAAGTCTGTAGTAGCACCAATACCCAAGAAAATTAAACATGGATATAGTTCGCACTCAACACCTAAATGTAAGTAACCAAGTAATCCTCTTTTAACAATCTCACCAGCTTCATTATAAGTAATATAAATTTCTGGTAATAAGTTAACAAGAATAATACCAAATGAAATTGGAATCAATAAGTATGGTTCAAAGCCCTTCTTAATAGCTAAATAAAGGAAAATCAAGCCAATACAAATCATAATTAGATTCATCCAACCATTGCCAGTAAAGAAACTAACAATACCAGTTGAACCTAAGAATTCTTTTAAGAATAAACCTATATTCATAAGCTTAGCCTAATACGATTAAAGCATCACCGTTCTTTACTTGACTACCCTTAGCTGCTTTAATTTCAACAACCTTACCATCAAAACCTGATTGAATTTCATTCTCAAGTTTCATAGCCTCAATAATGGCAACTGTTTGTCCTTTTTTAACAACGTCACCAACATTAACCTTAACATCCAAAACCTTGCCAGCAATAGGAGCCTTAACAACATTAGCACCATCACTTACTGGAGCACTAGCTGCTTCTTGCTTTACAGTTTCAATCTTCTCACTAGATTCACTAACTTCCTCTAGTTCAACTTCATATACCTTACCATTAACCTTAACTTTATATGTCTTCATTTACTTAACCTCTCTAATACTTACTACACGAATGTTCTTCTTAGTCTTATTACGATAATCGATACTAGCAACAAGTGCTGCCACAGTAGCATCCTCATCATTTAAATCCAAATGACTAACTACTGGGGCTGCTGCTGGAGCTTCAACTTTTGTCTCTTCTTCCTTTTCATCATTGCCCATAGCCTTAGCTACAAGCTCTGTTAAGAAGATAATAAGAACTAAAATCATGAAAACCATTAAGATGGAAACAACCGCAACAATACCACCGGTTAAAAAATCATATCTAGAAAATCCACTAATCATTTAATTACCACCTTAGATATATAGCTCGAACTCTTCAACTTCATTTTCGTTATACTTCTTCTTCAAAAATTCAGTTGCGACATTCTCAAACAACGCTAAAGACAACACATCCTCGTCACTCTTTGCGATATCCTTATACTTTTCCTTAAGCTCTTCAAACTCAGGCTTCAATAAATCAGCAGGACGACAAGTAATAGGCTCTTGATCACCAATAATCTTCTTCTTAATATCAGGATCAACAGCAGCAGGACTTTGGCCATACTTACCTAATAAATAGTCTTTAACTTCCTTAACACACATCTTATATCTTTCGCCATTTAAGACATTAAGAACAGACTGTGTACCAACCATTTGTGACATTGGAGTAACAAGAGGTGGATAACCCAAGTCCTTACGAACCTTAGGAATCTCCCTTAACACTTCCTCATAACGATCCATTGCACCCTGATCTGTTAATTGTTTAATCATATTAGACAACATACCACCAGGTACTTGGTAAGTTAAGATATTAGGATTAACTTGGAAAGACTTTGGATTCAATAGACCATTCTTAACATACTTATTAACAATATTAGTCATGATAGGTTCAGCCTTATGAAGCTCATCCATATTTAGCTTAGGATCATACTCAGTTCCCTTAAGCGCATAACACAAAGCCTGAGTAGAAGGTTGCGCAGTACCGTTTGAAAGTGGTGACAATGATGTATCCACAATATCAACACCAGCCTTGATAGCTGCCATATAAGTCATCTCACAAATACCAGCTGTACAGTGTGAATGTAACTCTAGAGGAATCTTAACTTCCTTCTTTAATGCAGTAATTAATTCAGTCGCATCACTAGGAGTTAAAACACCAGCCATATCCTTAATACAAATAGAATCAGCACCAAGTTTCTCAACCTTTTTAGCCAAATCTACATAATATTCAACTGTATGCACAGGACTTGTTGTATAAGATAAGGCGATTTGACACTCACCACCGTACTTCTTAGTAGAAGTAACCGCAGTAGATAAGTTTCTTAAATCATTCAAGGCATCAAATACTCTAATGATATCGATACCATTTTCAATAGACTTCTTACAAAACATATCAACAACATCATCAGAATAATGACGATATCCTAGAATGTTTTGACCTCTAAATAACATTTGAAGCTTAGTATTCTTGCATACTTTTCTAACTGCTCTAAGTCTCTCCCATGGATCCTCATTCAAGAAACGCATACAAGAGTCAAAAGTAGCACCACCCCAAACTTCAATCGCATGATAGCCAGCTTTATCATAAATCTTGCATAATTCAACTACTTCTTCAGTAGTCATTCTTGTCGCAAATAAAGATTGATGACCATCACGAACAGATGTTTCAACAATTCTTACCATATTTACACCTTATAGTTTAGGACCAGCCTCAACTAAAGCCTTACCCTCATCATTTGTTTCATACTTCTTGAAATTGTTGATGAATCTATTAGCTAAATCCTTAGCTTTTTCATCCCACATTTCAGGATTTTCATAAGTATCACGAGGATCTAAGATATGAGTATCAACACCCTTTAATTCAGTTGGAACTTCAAAATTGAAATAAGGAATCTTCTTAGTAGGGGCACTATCAATATCATGATTCAAGATAGCATCGATAATACCACGAGTATCCTTAATAGAAATACGCTTACCAGTACCATTCCAACCAGTATTAACCAAATATGCCTTTGCATTAGATTTTTCCATCTTCTTAACTAACTCAGTTGCATACTTTGTAGGGTGTAACTCAAGGAACGCTTGACCAAAACAAGCTGAGAAAGTTGGAGTAGGTTCAGTAATACCTCTTTCAGTACCAGCTAACTTAGCAGTAAAACCACTTAAGAAATAATACTTAGTTTGTTCTGGAGTAAGAATTGAAACTGGAGGCAATACACCAAAGGCATCAGCACTCAAGAAAAAAACACTCTTAGCAGCAGGAGCACTAGAAACTGGAGTAACGATATTATTAATATGATCAATTGGATAAGATACACGAGTATTCTCAGTTACACTCTTATCAGCGAAATCGATCTCACCATTAGCATCAACAGTGACATTTTCAAGTAATGCATCTCTTCTAATCGCATTATAAATATCTGGTTCAGACTCTTTATCAAGGTTGATAACCTTAGCATAACAACCACCTTCAAGGTTGAACACACCATTATCATCCCAACCGTGTTCATCATCACCGATCAATAAACGCTTAGGATCTGTAGACAATGTAGTCTTACCAGTACCAGATAAACCAAAGAAGATTGCAGTATTTTCCTTGTTCATATCTGTATTAGCTGAACAGTGCATACTTGCAATACCCTTTAGAGGCAAGAAGTAGTTCATCATAGAGAACATACCCTTCTTCATTTCACCACCATACCAAGTATTGATGATTACTTGTTCCTTACTTGTAATATTGAAAGCTACACAAGTCTTAGAATGTAAACCTAATTCTTCATAATTTTCAACGCTAGCCTTAGAAGCGTTATAAACAACGAAATCAGGCTTGAAGTTTTCTAATTCTTCTGCACTAGGTTCAATAAACATATTCTTAACGAAATGTGCTTGCCAAGCTACTTCTACAATGAATCTAACAGCCATTCTAGTATCCGCATTAGCACCACAGAACGCATCAACAACAAACAAACGCTTGCCACTTAATTCCTTCTTAGCGATTTCCTTAACTGTATTCCAAGTTTCTTCGCTCATAGGGTGGTTATCATTTGGATAATCCTTACTAGTCCACCATACAGTGTCCTTTGAATTTTCATCCATGACAATATATTTATCCTTAGGAGACCTACCTGTATAAATACCAGTCATTACATTAACAGCACCAAGGTTTGTCTCCTTGCCCTTTTCATAACCTTCTAATTCAGGCTTAGTCTCTTCAGCATACAAAAATTCATATGAAGGATTATAAACTACTTCCTTAACATCTGAAATTCCATAAACTCCTAAATCAATATTCTTCATCAAAATTTCCTCCCTTGTTTTCATTTGTAGAAAACAATTTCACGGATTATTATAATCCAAAGATTAATATTTTCACAAATAAAAATCCTGTCAATTTTGTCATTTTATACCAAAAATGAAAGCGCTTAACATTACATAAAAGAAAAACTACTCCCTATAGAGTAGTTCATCCCATTTTTACTATTTCTTTAATAATTTTCTAAGTCTCTCTTCAGTCAAGACAACAATTACCATCTTAATAAAATCACCTGGTAAAAATGGTAATACACACGCAAGTAATGAAGGCCATAATGCAGTATGAGTATAAACCATAAACCAAATAGTACCAAAGGTATATAAGACTATTGTACCTAACAACATTCCTAACATCTTATTCTTCCAGTTATCATAACCAAAATAACTAGATAAAAAAGCTAAAGGTAAGTAGCCAAAGATATAGCCACCCGTCATTCCAAATAAGGCAGCTGCCCCTGACTTAAAACCACTAAGTACTGGGATACCAAATAAGGCTAATAAGATATATACAAATACCACAATTGCTCCATCCTTATTACCTAGGACAAATGATGTTAGCATTACAATCAAAGTCGCAAAAGATAAGGGAATGGGACCAATCTTTATTGAAAAAGGTGAGACAACAGCCATTAAAGCCGCAAACAATGATATCAATACTAATCTTTTTGTTTTCATAAAATCCCCCTAAAAAATTAATACTGTAGAATTATATCGCAAAAATTAATTCAAAATTGTCTTTAATGCCTCATCCAATTTAGTCACATTATCTTCTCTATCTTCGATATATGGTGAATCTAATAAGTATTGTTTAATCTTATCAACATTCTCTTTACTTGGTTCAACACCAATTTCCCTTAAAGTTGTTGGCATATTAAATGACTTCATATATTCAATTAAGCTATTAATTTCTTCATAATCTTCATTGAAATACAATTGGGGGATCATACCAACCGCTACAATCTCACCATGCAAGTAATCAATAGCTTCTTTAGTAAATAAAGTACGTACACAGTCATAAAAACTATGAGCGATAGCTGATTGACCAAAACTTTGAGTCATATTCGCGATAGCACCAGTATAGGCAACCGCAATATAGGTAACATCATTAATAGCCTTCTTATCATGTTCAATAAAAGCAGCCCTTCCATTTTCCTTCAACATCTCATAAGAATATTCAGCCATCTTATATGCCGCAAAACGTTTAATTTCATTATTCTTAAGAAGCATCTCTTTTTGACCATGTTGAATCTCGATCTTTTTAGCCATGGCATCCAAAATACCAGCCGCATTATATCTAGAAGGACAAGCCTCAATCACATCATTATCAATAAGCAAGGCATCAAGTTCATGTTCATAACGCCAACAATCCTTCTTGCCACCCTCTTTTGTATACATAACGCTCATACAAGTATAAGGAGCACAAGTTGAAGCACTAGTTGGAATATTGATAGTGCCAAAATGACCATATTCAGCGATTGCCTTAGATAAGTCCATAATCTTACCACCGCCAACGCCAACTACCTCATCCAAGCCTTTTTCAATCATTAGGTCACTATATTCTTTAGCTGCCTCATAACAACAGGCACCTGTATGAATAACTATTTCATATCTAATTTCTTCTTTATCCAAAGAAGGTAGCAATTTATCTTTAACCGCATCAAAGGCTCTTTTACCAGCCACAATCAAAACATTGTTGGAGAATCTTTTAATTTCTTCACCAGCTTTTTCCATCAAATTAGCCTCTTGACGATATCTACCGCAGCCAATTTTAATCGCTAAATCAAGTTTAATTTCTTCCATTTCAATCCACCTCTTATCATATTATACAAATTTTTGTATATACATTAAATAACATTAGAATATATATCTATGACATATTATTTGATACAATTAATTCCATGGAAAATAAAAAAGCCCTTAGTGAAGAAATATATCAACACTTATTAGATCAAATATTTAATGGGGAACTAAATCCTAATGATAAGATAACTGAAAACAGTCTTGCTTTAAACTTTCAAACATCACGTACACCAATAAGAGAAGCCATGCGTAAGCTTGAAAGTCAAGGACTGCTTAAGATTTATCCTAATCGTTATGCTGAAATAGCTTCTTTTTCTAAAAAAGAAATTAACGATATAGGTGTCATCAGACTATCTCTTGATATTTTAGCCATTAAGTTAGCTACCATTTATAGTACCAAAAATGATTTTCTTAAACTAAAGGAAATTGCTGAAAATTGTTATTTAGCTTATAAAAACAATGATGGGCTAAAGAGAAGAAAATTAGATACTAGATTTCATGAATATCTATGCGAACTTTCAAAGAATGAATTACTTCTTTCCATGCAAAATGACCTATCATTAAAAATTCAGTTCCTATTACTGCATAACAATTTACCTGATGTGGAAGACGTGGAGCATATTAAACAACACATTGAAATTGCAGATGCTTTAATTAATGGAAATGAAAAAAAGGCCATCGAAATAGATATCGATCACCTTTATGAATTCTATAATTTGGATGTACCACTAGACTTCTTCAAATAATA
Organism: uncultured Erysipelotrichaceae bacterium; assembly: GCA_934675465.1. Taxonomy (GTDB): domain Bacteria; phylum Bacillota_I; class Bacilli_A; order Erysipelotrichales; family Erysipelotrichaceae; genus Colivicinus. Next base: position 55,550 of record CAKUQM010000006.1, read on the forward strand.
CAAATATTCTTCTAACAATTGGTCATACATAAAAGATGGTGACCAATTTTTGTTGATTTCAGTTTCAATCGCCTTTAAAGGAACTCTAATATCAGCCATTCTAAGTGTCTTGAGGATAAAATCTACTTCACCTTCATTGAAATCACACAATACCATCATACCCAATTCTTTATATGCAGCTAATAATTCAATTTCAATATTTAACTTAGTCAATAAATCAATTAATTGTTTATTATCATCCAAATTCATCAGCTTAATCTTCATAGAGACACTTAATTATTTGCACCGCATTAGATGCAGCACCCTTTCTAATTTGATCTCCCGAACAGAACAAAGAAATACCACCTTCAAGTACTCTATCTTCTCTAATTCTACCCACATAGACCTTATCTTGATTGCTTGTAACAAGTGGCATAGGATACTTATTGTCTAAGACATCATCATATAAGATAACTCCCTTTTCTTTACTTAAAGCTTCTCTTACTTCTGATACACTTAACGGCCTTTCGCATTTAAGGGAAACACTTATACAATGACTTCTAAGCACAGGGACTCTAACACAAGTACAAGTAACCCTTAAATCATCATTATGAAGAATCTTCTTACCCTCATTTTCCATCTTCATCTCTTCACTTGTATATAAATTATCTTTCAAAGAACCAATACAAGGAATACAGTTATAAGCTATAGTATATGGAAAAACAGAAGGTTCATAATTAAGATCACTAATCTCATTATTCAATTCATCAATACCACCCTTACCAGCACCTGAAACAGCCTGATAAGTAGAAGCTATCATCACCTTAACCTTAAACAATTTATTTATCGCATTAATTGCCATCAAAGTAATAATAGTTGAACAATTAGGATTAGAAATAACCCCTTTATGTTTCTTAACATCATTTCCATTAATCTCCGGAACAACCAAAGGCACATCATCATCCATCCTAAAAGCACTTGAATTATCAATAAAGACTGCCCCTGCATTAACAATATCATCTTTGTATTGTTTAGCTACCTCATTACTACTAGCGCCTAAAACAACATCCAAACCTTCAAAAGAATCATGATTAACTTCCTTAACTTCATAATCCTTGTCCTTAAACTTAATGATTTGACCAGCACTTTTTTTACTTGCCAACAATACCAAATCATCAACTGGTATTTCTTGTTCAATTAGACAATCTAACATTTGTCTACCAACAGCACCTGTAGCTCCTAAAATTCCTATTCTCATTTAATAAACCTCTTATATATAACTTCTATTGTCTTTTGATAGTTTTCATCATCAACACCAACTAATATCGAAATTTCATCAGCACCCTGAGAAATAGTCCTGATATTAATTCCATTTTCACCTAATAACGAGAATATTTCACCTGAAATACCCTTACGTTCTTTCATTCCTCTACCTACAACACAAACAAGTGATAAATTATCATAAATTGATACTTCCTCACAGTTTAATGTATTTTTAATCTCGTTGGATAATTCATAGGCATTATGCTTAATATCTTCTTTATCTACAATGATAGAAAAAGAATCAATACCGGTAGTAACCATCACTACTGGAATCTTATAATGTTCAAAAATATCTAAGGCCTTCTTTAAAAAACCAATCTCAGAACTAGAATTAGACTTAACGATATTCATAACCATAAAATCTTTTCTACCTGTAATGCCTGTAATAGGTAAGACCTTATCAAGACTTGTTACATTATTTACAATAATGGTACCTGGATCATCTGGCCTATTAGTATTTTTGATATTGATAGGAATATTTTTAATCTTAACAGGATAAATAGACTCATCATGTAAGACACTAGCTCCCATATAAGACATTTCTCTTAACTCACTATATGTAATGATATTGATTTGTTTAGGACTATTAATAATACGAGGATCACATACATAAATGCCACTGACATCAGTCCAATTTTCATACATCTTCGCGTCACATATATTAGCTAATAAAGCACCAGTAATATCACTACCACCCCTGCTCATTAGTCTTAAAACACCATTTGGCAAAGAGCCATAAAAGCCTGGCACCACAATCTTTTTATTAGTATTTAAATGAGGCATAAACTTCTTATAAGTCTCTTCAATATCGATACTGCCATCATATTTAAAACTTATCACATCAGAAGCATCCACAAACTCAGCATTTAAATATAAAGCTAATAATCTACTCGAAAGAAACTCACCATAAGCCACTACTTCATCATCATTCTTATTAGCTTCTAGTAACATCCTAATCTTTTCAATTTCACTATCTAAGTCAAAAGAAATATTTAATTCATCGATAATTGCCTTATGCTTAAGATATATCTTCTCTAAAATATCATCATAAGACATTCCATATTTCTTATGAGCTAAACACAAATATAACAAATCAGTAACCTTATGATCATTTTTATCAGCCTTCCCACATGCTGAAGCGACAATCACTTTTCTTGTATCATCACTTTCTACAATTGATTTAATCTTTTTATATTGTGTGGCATTAGCTAATGAACTACCACCGAATTTACATACTTTAATCATCTAATACCTCACAAACAAAATCATCATCCTTAATCATTTTCTTTAATTCATTGATACTTATATCTTTAGCTAAACCAATGCCTCTAATATAATAATTACCTTTCACATTATCATAATCAGGTAGTTCAAACTTATTGATTCTTCTATTAAATGAATTATCTATATCCTTTAAATCCCTAACAACATTACTAGCAGTAGGAAGTTCTCCAGCACCCTGTCCTATTAGATAAATATTACCCAAGTCTTCACCCGCAACCATGAAACAATTATTATTCAAAGTTATACTACTAAAAGGACCAGACTTAACTAAAGAAGGCATAACCGTTAAACAATTATTAACATTCTTAGCTAACAAGATGCATCTATAGCCATTATTCTTAAAATACTCCATATCAATCTTTTTGATATGACGAATACCCTTAATAAATAAGTCTTCTAATTTATATGCCTTATCAAAAGATAATAATGAAGCTAATACAAGCTTATTAGCACTATCAATTCCATCGATATCATCACTTGGATCTTTTTCAGCATAACCTAAGTCTTGCGCTTGTTTCAAAGCTATGTCAAAATCCAAATTATTGGTATACATCTGATCAAGAATATAATTACTAGTACCATTCATAATGCCAGCTACACTAACAATCTTATCAATATCAGCTATTCTATTAATCTCATGTAATACAGGAATGCCACCACCACAGGCACTTGAATATAATAATGAAACATTATTATCGATAGCTAAATCGTTAATTTCTTTTAAATACTTAACCAACATCTTCTTATTAGATGTGACAACATTCTTACCGCTTCTTAAAGCCTTGGAACAATATTTGAAAGGTATATCATCACCACCCAAACATTCGACTACTGTATCTATTTCGGGGTCATTGATAATCAAATCAATATCATTTGTCTGTAAAATAGGATCACTAATATCTTTTTCAAGTATCCTTTTAACCTTAATATTATTCTTAGAAGCTATCTTATAGACGCCTCTTCCAACTACTCCATATCCTAAAATTCCTATAACCATAACTGTCCTTTCTTTACGAACACTTGTTTACTAACAAAAAACATAGTATCATTTTTAAAGTAAATAAACAAGGTAGGTAATTATGAGATATTTAAACACAAGAGATAATAATGAAATCGTAAATATAAAAGAAGCCATCATCAACGGTTTAGCCAAAGATGGTGGTCTTTATGTTCCAGAACATATTAATAAAATTGATGATATTTATAAGTTAAAAGATTATTCTTATCAAGAATTAGCGAATTTTATCTTAAACCAATTCATTGACTATGATATTAGTGAATACATTGATAAAGCATATGACAAAAACTTCGACAACGAAAAGATTTGCCCTGTTAAAAAAGTAGGCAACAATTATTTCCTAGAACTATTCCATGGTCCTACTTCAGCATTCAAGGATGTAGCTTTACAACTTTTACCATATATATTAACTTCTAGTTCAAACGATGATAAAGACATCGTTATTCTAAGTGCTACAAGTGGCGACACTGGTAAGGCAGCCTTAGAAGGTTTTAAGGATGTAGCTAAGACAAGAATTACTATTCTTTATCCTAATAAGATGGTATCTAAAGTTCAAGAAAGACAAATGACAACCACTAAGGGTAATAATACTGATGTTATTGCGATAAATGGTAACTTCGACGATTGCCAATCAATGGTTAAGGATATCTTAGAGAATCATAAATCAGACAAGATTCATCTCACTAGTGCTAATTCTATTAATATCGCTAGATTACTACCACAAATCGTTTATTATTTCAGTACTTATTATGAATTATTTAATAATGATGAAATAGCTATTGATGAACAAATTGATTACTATGTGCCAACTGGTAATTTTGGTGACATTCTTGCAGGCTATATCGCAAAAGAGATGGGTTTACCTATTAATAAATTAATTTGTGCCTCCAATTCTAATAATGTCTTAACTGACTTTATTAATACTGGAATATACGACATCAACAGAGACTTCATTAATACTATGGAACCATCTATTGATATCTTAATATCTAGTAATCTTGAAAGACTTTTATATCTTAAGAGTAAAGATACTAATTTGATTAAGGATTTAATGTCATCTTTAAAAACTAATAGGAAATATCAAATTAACAACAAATTACTTACAAGTATCCAAGAAGACTTTGTAGGTATCTATGCAAATGAAGATGAAGTAAAAGAAGCTATTAAAGAAGTATATGAAAAGGATCATTATTTAATTGACCCTCATACCGCCGTAGCTTATATCGCTTCTAAGAAATATGATACAAAACATAAGAAAGTTATTTTAGCTACTGCATCACCTTACAAGTTCTCTAAGGATGTTTATAAGTGCTTAACAAATGAAGATATAGCGGATAATCTAGAAGCTATTGAAACTTTAGAAAACTATACTAATATTGAAGCACCTTTCAATCTAAAAGAACTAAAGGACTTACCAATTAGATTTAGAGAAGTCTACAATCTAAACAATAAAGACTTATTAATTAAGAAATTGGAGAAAAATAATGATTAAGTATCAAGTACCTGCTACAACAGCTAATTTAGGCATCGGCTTTGATTGTTTAGGCATGGCCTTAAACATCTATGATTACTTTGAAGTTGAATATAATGATACATTCGACGTAAATGGTTTTATTAGTGATTCAATAGAAGACAACCTATTTATTCATTCATACAAGAAGGCTTGTGAATACAAACATGACGAGATAAAACCAATAAAAGTTAAATGTATCGCCAATGTGCCAGTAAGTAGAGGCCTAGGTTCTAGTAGTTGTATGATTGTTGGTGGTATCTACGCATATCATACCTTAAACAATAATTGTCTAAGCAAGGAAGAAATGTTAGAAATAGCTACTGAAATAGAAGGACATCCTGATAATGTAGCCCCATGTATCTATGGTGGCTTGTGTGTAAGCAGTGATAATTCAACTTTAAAACTTAAAGTTAGTAACAAATGGCACTTTGGAGTCTTTATACCACCATATGAAGTAAGAACCGAGGATGCACGTAAGGTTATTAAATCTAGTATTGATAGAAATGATGCCGTAAGTAATATTGCCAACGCCATTAAAACCATCTATGCTCTAGAACACTTTGATAAGAAGCACATCTTATCAATCACTAAAGATAGGATCCACGAACCATATCGCAAGCCTTTAATTAAAGGCTTTAATAACTTTCAATCGACTGCCCTCAAGGCAGGAGCCCTAGCTCTTGTCATCTCCGGTTCCGGTAGTACATGCCTTACAGTTTCTGACAAGAGATTAGATATAGATGATTATTTCCAAAATGTAAAGATAGATAAGGAAGGAGTAAAATGTCTAAAGAGTTCTTAATAGTCGAAAAAAGTCTACTACCTAAGTGTTTTGAAAAGGTAGTAAAGGCCAAGGAATTGTTAAATAATAATGGATCGATCACTAATATTTGTAAGAAATGTGGCATTTCTAGAAGTACTTTTTATAAGTATCAAGATAAGGTCTTTCCTTATAAGGAAGGAATACATG
>CAKUQM010000007.1 GCA_934675465.1 uncultured Erysipelotrichaceae bacterium
GGATAATTGCGGATGTTGAATTTATATTTATGGTGTAGACATTTAAATGATAATAGTATATACTATGTATATACAAAAAGGAGGAATTAATATGCCTATCATTACTATTCAAAAATGGGGAAATAGCCAAGGAATAAGAATTCCTAAAAGCATTTTAAAAGCTATTCATTGGAAAACTGATGAAGAATTATCTATTTTTACTGAAAACGATAAGATTATAATTGAACCTGCAAAAAAGAGAAAGAATATTGTTGAACTTTTTGAAAATTATGATGGAGAATATGAACCTGTTGAAATGGAATGGGGAGACCCGGTTGGTGAAGAGATATGGTAAAGCAGGGCAATATCATCAAAGTAAATTTCAATCCTCAAGCTGGACACGAACAAGCAGGTTATAGGCCTGCTCTTGTAATTAGTAATAATTTTTTTAATGAAAAAACCAATGTAACAATTGTTTGTCCTATTACTAATACAAATAATAAGTTTCCTTTGCATGTTCCTCTTGATAATAGAACATCTACAACAGGTGTTGTTTTATGTGAACATATAAAGGCATTAGATTTAAACGCAAGAACTTATAAGGTTATCGAAGAAATTCCTAGTGATTTATTAGAAAAAGTAATTGATATTGTTTTTTCGGAAATCGAAATGTTAAACGAAGAAGATTATGAATAGTATCTTTGCAAATAATTTATTGTCAATGGGTGGATGAAATATTATTGTTCACTCTTTTTTAATTTCTTGGTGCTATCATAAAGAAAAAGGATACAAACTTATGAAAACATTAAAAGTATTATTGATTGCTGTGCTTGTTTTAACGCTTGGTGCTTGTAATGAACAAACAGTTGAGAAAACATCTTTGCCTGATGAGTGTATGCTTTATTATCATTTAGCAGATGAGGATATTGTGGCTAATGATGATTCACTTCCTCTAGAAGAAATAAGTTCTAGGACTTATAGTGTTTGGTATGATAATCAATATTTAGGTGTTGTTAGGAAAGAATTTGATGAGGGTATAAAGCTAGAGGATATTATGTCTGCTGGTTCTTCTTTTGCGAATAAGGAAGGTTATTTCTTGTGGGATTCTAAAAGATATACACCAATTTATTTGGATGTTAAGGGCGGTTATGTGCCTAATGTTTCACCAAATGTTGAGGGTGGTATCTTGTGGCTTAATATCAATGGTGAATGTTTTGGTGATGGTGGATCTATTGATGTTTCTTGTTTCAGTGGCTTTAATACAGTAATTATTTCTGGTAAGGGAAAATTAGAGATAGAAGGTGGCATTGAGTGTGGCGGTGGTACTTTAGCTTTACCAGCTTTGATTATTGATGATGATGTTGAATTAGAATGTGATTCTATCAGTGTTACAAAGAATGATGATAATATTCCTGCAATGTACGTAAGAAGTGGCAAGGTAGATGCTGATCAAATATTTGTTTCTGGTGATGTACTAATAAGTGGAGGAGATGTAGAAACAGATATGGTTGTTGATCCTTTAAATGTAGTTGTACGTGGTGGTGAATTTCAAACGGAACAGTGGGGTGGCATTTCACCTAATATCATCTTATCTGGTGGTGATTTAACTTGTAGTGGTTGGTTGCCTGAAGGAACTATTGCTTATGTTGGAAAGGGCACAATGAGTGCTAATGGCATAAAGTATAATACCAATGTTCATGTATATGATGATGGTAAGATAATTGATTTGATGGAAAAAGAGGACTAATTGATAATGATTGGTCCTCTTAGTTCTTGTTTAAGATAAGCTTTTCTATTTTGTGTATATGATGCATACACATTAGCAACTTTCCATTCAATATTTTTATAAGATTCAGGGATGTTTTTAAATTGAGTAACAACTTTAAAATCTTCTCTGTCTCTAAATTGTTTTAAGTATTCTCTACCCTTAGAGTTAAAGCCTAGTACTCTAACGTAATTTAGAGGCTCTAAAGCTTTGTATTCTTCTTTGGTGATGTTGTTTATGATGTTGGTACAAATCCTTTGGATACGGGCTCTAGTGTATCTTCTAGAGATGGAAGCTTTTAGAAAGTCTTCATATGTATCATTTTCATAAGCGTTTTTAATTAATAGGTTTTCAATACCTTCAGATACTAAAAATATTTTTTCTAGTCTTTTCTTATCACTTGTCAGCAATATTCTTTGTAGATATGGATATAAATCATCATTGAACAAAGGTTCTTTAATTTTAATTGGTGTTGCCATATGGTAATCCTTATTGTCTTTAATAGCCATTCTAATAGCCTTGGCACTGGCTATTTCTTCTAATTCATCACTATGATAGCTATTAGTCCTTTGAATCAAATATGGCTTAATATTAGTATCCTCTAAGGCTCTTAGATAACTGATGCCTAAGATATCATTGGGATATAGACTTCCTGCAAGTAAGCCATAGGCCTTAGGAAAAGAGTTTCCCTTGTCCATGATTTCTTTTAGATAATCAATTTCAATATTATATGAGGCAAAGTCTTTAAGTTCTTCTAGATTATTAGTTTCCGAGCCAAAGACTAGGTTGTTGATGCCTAATTTATTTAACAGTTCAACACTTCTCTTACCAAAGACACTGCTATTTTGTAAGGTGTAGATATAGGGCAGTTCTACAACTAAATCAACACCATTCTCAAGGGCAGCTTTAGTTTTATCGAATTTATTAATAATTGATATTTCACCACGTTGGGTAAAGTTTCCTGATGTAATGGCAATGATTAAATCAGGATTGGTTAATTCCTTTGTTTTGTTTAGGTGATATAAGTGTCCGTTGTGAAATGGATTATATTCTACAATAATTCCGCTAATGTTCATGTTTGTTATTATATAATGAGCACATGAAAATATGTTTTAAAGATTTGCGTAATATCGCTAACGAGAAAAGATATGACATTAAGTTCGATGTAATTGAACCTAGTGATAAGACTTTCTTATATCGTTTAGAGGATGTTGAGGGTCATGTAACTTTCTATTATGATTTGGATGATAAGTTATGTATAAAATATCATGTAGAGGGTACGATGATTTGTCCTGATTCTTTTACTTTTGAAGAGATTGAACATGATTATATGGCAGAGGATGAGGATTTTGTTACGTATAAGGAAGATGAAGAGGGCTTCTATTTATACGATAATATGGAACTTTCGGACTTTGTAATGTTCATAAGTTTACCAGAAGTTCCAATTATTGTTGAAAATCCGAATAAAAAAAGATATTATAGTGGGGATGGCTGGACAATTTCATCTGAAGAGGAGTATAATAGACACTCGAAGGAAGTAATTGATCCTCGGTTAGCAAAACTATTGGAGTATAAGGAGGAATAACATTAGATGGCAGTTCAACAAAGAAGAAATTCTAAGACACGTAAGGCTAAAAGAAGAACTCACTATAAACTAAGTGCTCCTGCGATGGTTAAATGTCCATCTTGTGGAGAGTACAAACTAGCTCATAGAGTTTGTCCTAAATGTGGTGCTAAATAATGATCGCTGAATAAGCGATTTTTTTATTTGTTTATAGAATATGAAGGTTTCTTGTAAAAAGAAGCCTTTTTTAATTGACTTTAATACCCAAAATATTGAATAATAGTGGTAGAGAATGGCAAAAAGTGGGGAGAAGTGGTAGATGTTTATAGGTGAATATTCACATAACCTTGATAACAAGGGAAGAATAATCATCCCAAGTAAGTTCAGAGAAGAACTTCACTCATCTTTTATTTTGACCAGAGGTCTTGATGGTTGTTTAACAATCTATTCAGTTGAACAATGGAACAAGATCTTTGAGAAGATAAATAAGCTTCCAACTACTAAAAAAGCCGTTAGACAATATACCAGAGTATTAACTAGTAATGCATCTGAATGTGTACTAGATAATCAAGGTAGAATACTTATTCCAAGTAACTTGTCAGCACCTCTAGGTATCAAGAAAGAATGCGTTATCGTTGGTGCCAATGATCATATCGAAATTTGGAATAAGGAGACATGGGATGAGTACTTGCTTGAGGCTAATGCCAACTTCGAGGAAGTAGCTGAGAATTTAAGTGATTTGTTAGAAGATGAGTAAACATATTAGTGTGCTTCTAAATGAAGCGATTGACATGTTAGATGTCAAAGAAAATGGAATTTACATTGATGGTACCTTAGGCAGAGGTGGCCATAGTGAGCAAATCTTAAAAAGATTAAAGGGTGGTAAGTTATATTGTTTCGATTTGGATAATGTAGCTATTGCCGAATCTAAGGAAAGATTAAGCGCATATCAAAATGTAGAATTCATCCATGATAACTATAAGAATATGTTCAACTATGTAGATAAGGTTGATGGAATAATCTTAGATCTAGGTGTATCTTCTCCACAATTCGACGAGAGTGAAAGAGGTTTCTCATACCGCTTTGACGGTCCCCTTGATATGAGAATGAACAAAGATGATAAGTTAAGTGCTTATGAAGTCATTAATCATTACTCTAAGGAAGAATTAGAACATGTATTAAGGGACTATGGTGAAGAGAAATATTATCGTAGTATTGTCTCTAATATCTTAAAGACAAGAGAAGAGAAGGCTATTGAGACAACATTTGAATTAGTTGAAGTCATTAAAAGAAGTTTACCTTATAAGGTATTAAATTCTAAGGGGCATCCAGCTAAACAAACTTTCCAGGCCATTAGAATTGAAGTTAATCACGAGCTTGATTCATTGAAAGAATTCTTAAATAGTTTTGATGGAAAGCTTAATGAAAATGGAAGGGTAGTAATCATTACTTTCCATTCATTAGAGGACAAACTAGTTAAATATAAGTTCAAGGAACTAAGTACCGTTGTAGATGATTTAAGAATCGCTAAGTTACCTAGTGAGATTGAAACTGCCGATTATACATTGTTATCACGTAAGGCCGTAATAGCAAGTGATGAAGAATTGATAAATAACCCAAGAAGCAAGAGTGCAAAGTTAAGAGGTATTAAATATGGGAAAGATTTACAAGAAAAAAAGAAAAACAAATAAGTTCAACCAAGGCGCAACTATATTTTTCTCTTTTGCGGTGGTAGTATACTTAGGTGTGTCTCTTTTTGTGGGTACCGCTAATACAAACTTAACTATGGAAATTCAAAATATTACAAATAGAATCAGTGAATTAAAGTTAGAAAATGAAAAAATGAGTATTTCTATTAGTTCACTAGAGAATAAGGATCGTGTCTATACTATGGCTTCTGATGCTGGACTTGATCAAAACCAAGATAATTTAATTTCTTTACAAGGAGTTAACTAATGAAACGAAGCAATAATATGCTTCGTCTTATTTATATTTTGGCAATGACAGTGATGATACTATGTGTCATCAATGTTTTTGTTGTGGCTGTTGGCAAATTACACTTAAGATCTTTAACAAGTCTTGATTCATACATTCAATCTGTTTCCTTAGTATCAGAAACTCTTAGAGCTAAAAGAGGTAATATTTATGATGCCAATGGAGAGATAGTTGCCCAGGACCAAAAGACTTATGATGTCATTTGTTACTTAGATTCAAGTAGAATGAACGGTAAAAAGCCTGCTTATGTAGTAGATCCTTTATATACTTCGCAGGTCCTAGCAAGAATTCTTGATGGCGATCAAATGGAGATTTATTCTTTACTTACAAGTAATCCTGATTTATATCAAACTGAAATTGGTTTAACTGGTAAGAATATTTCTGAGGAACAGAAGAACGAGATACTTGCAACCCCTGAAATCTATGGCATAGGTTTTAAGGAATCATATAAAAGAGTTTATTCTACATCTTATTTTGCGCCATATTTGATTGGTTTTGCCCAATCTGATGAATCGGGTAAGCTAGTGGGTAAAATGGGACTAGAGAGTTATTTAAATGAAGAATTAAGTGGTACTGATGGAAGCCATATCTATCAACAAGATAAAAATGGCTATATCTTAACGGGAATGTATGAGGAAACAACTCCCGCCAAGAATGGTTATGACGTATATACAACTCTTGATTCTTCTATTCAACAAGCATTACAGACGGCTTTTGAAGATGTTGCTAAGGATAATAATGCATCTAAGGCTTGGGGAACAGTGGTAGAAATAAGTACAGGTAAGATTAAGGCTTGGGGTCAATATCCAAGTTTTGATCCTAACTTATTAAATATTGAAGACTACAATAACATCGGTGCTCAAGTACCATATGAACCTGGTTCTGTTATGAAGGCTTTTATCTATGCAGCAGCTATGGATATGGGTGTATATGATGGTAATGCTTATTTTGATTCATCATCATTCTGTTACTATGGTGCAAACCCATATCGTGTATATAGTGGTAGTAGCTATGGTTGCATTTCTAATGCGGCAGGCAAGTCATGGGGAACTATTCCACTTGATTATGGTCTAATTTATTCAAGTAATGTTGCCACAAGTACTTTATTAACTGATTATGTAGGTGTTGAAAACTTCTCTAATTATTTGGATGCCTTTGGTTTCTTTAAACTAGTTGATACCGATGGTATTTTAGAGACCAATGGTCTTAAGAATTATAAGTATCCAAGTGAAAAGTTAGCTTTAACATATGGACAGGGAAGTAGCGTTACAATGTTACAACTAGTTCAGGCTTATACAGCTATTTTTGGCAATGGTGAGATGTTGAAGCCTTATTATATTGATAAGGTTGTTGACAAAGAAAATGATGAAGTCGTTTATCAGGGCCAAAAGACAGTGGTAGGAACTCCTATTAAAGAGAGCACTGCCAAAGAGATTCAAACTTTAATGGAGAGGGTAGTAAGTGACAAGAGTGGTACTGCTAAGTTCTATGCGGTTGATGAAGTTAATATCATGGCTAAGACCGGTACTTCAGAAATCGCCACAAACGGTAGCTATGGTTCTAACGATTCTATCACTTCTGTTATGTTAGCTTTCCCAGCAGAGAGTCCTAAGTATATGATTTATTTTGCCTATGTTTCACCATACGATTACTATAATCATACTTATTCAACTCCAATTAAGAATTTAATTAGAAGAGTAGCTCTTTTAACTGAAGTTGGTTATTCTAATATGGATACCCTAAAGACTACTACTGTGGTTAAGGAAGAGATGCCTAATGTTTTGAATAAGAATATTAATGAGGCAACTGATATCTTAAACAATTCTTATAATTTAAGAGTTATTAAAGTAGGAAACGGTGATACAGTTACTGACCAATATCCTTCTAATGATGAACAAGTATATACCAACTCAAGGGTATATTTAAGGACTGATGGTGACGTTGTTTTGCCTGATTTTACAGGTTGGACAAAGAAGGAAATAGTAGAATATGCCAACTTTACAGGTTTGAATATAAAGGTTAATGGTCAGGGAATTTGCAGTAATCAGTCAATTAGTGCTGGTACAACTGTAGATAAATATGATTTAATAGTTATCGACTTGTCTTTAATTGATTCAAATGTTTCGACTTATACAAAGACTGATGATATTATTGATGACGAAGAATAAATATAGGAAGTATAAAGTATGGATTTTTATTTAGTAGCCATTTTAGGCTGTGTATTATCTTTTTTAGGTGTTTATTTCTTAATGCCACCTTATATTAAGGCATTAAAAGAACATAACATTAATCAATCAGTTAGTGAATATGCACTAGAAGAATATAAGACTAAACAAAAGACGCCTATCATGGGTGGACTATTGTTTGTGGTGGTACCAGTAATTGTTTATCTTGTCATTAACATGTCTAATGTTCAAGACAGACTAGCTAACATGGTCTTATTATCATATATCTTATTTTGTTTAGTTGGTTTTGGCGATGATATTTTAATCATCTTAAGAAAGAATAATGAAGGTTTATCTCCAAAGCTTAAATTAATTCTTGAATTTGTATTTGCGATTATTATTTATCTTATTTATAAAGATTCGCTAAGCTTTAAGGTTGATCTTCCTTTATTAAAGAAAACTATTGAACTTTCATGGTTTATCTACATACCATTTATCATCCTAATGTTTCTAGGTGAGGCTAATGCGGTTAACTTTACTGACGGCATGGATGGTTTGTGTGCTGGTGTTTCTACTATTTCTTTATTAGCTTATTTAGTAATTTTACTTCTATCAGCTAAGTATAATATCTTTATTTTAGTATCTTGTATCGTTGGTGGCTTATTAGCTTATTTATGTTACAATCACTTCCCAGCTAAGATTTTTATGGGCGATAGTGGTTCTCTTGCACTAGGTGGCTTATTCGCATCTATCGCATTAGCTACTAATTCGGAAATTGTCTTATTATTTATTGGTGGCGTCTTCTTAATTGAAATGTTCTGCGTTTGTATACAACAAATCGCCGTAAGAGTCTTCCATAAGCGTGTTTTCTCTTATACACCAATTCATTATGCCTTTGTTTTAAAGGGACATAAGGAGACTACTGTAGTAAAAAGATTCTATATTTTGACTCTAATTCTTTCTGTAATTGGACTTGTACTTTATATCTTCTAATGGAATATCGTTATCATAAAGGAAATATATTAGATAATATTTATTTAATAAACAATATAACTAAAAGCGATCTAGAAATAGATCGTTTTGACAATATGGACTATCACGAAAGTCTTTTAGACTTTAAGAATAAATTATTAAGTATTAAGGATAAACATGTCTTAATCGTAGGTGACTATGATTGTGATGGCATTTGTGCTACTACCATTACTAAAAGATTGTTGGAACACTTAGGTATCAATAATAGCTACTATATTCCATCTAGAATTGATGAGGGCTATGGCTTATGTGAAAAGATTGTGTCTATCGCCCATAAACATCATTATGATGTGATTATCACGGTTGATAATGGGGTATCAGCTACAAGTTCTATTTCTTTAGCTAATTCATTAGGCATTAAGGTAATGATAATTGACCACCATGAATATGTTGATATACCTGATTGTTATGGCTTTATTCATCCTAATTTATTAGATAAGGATTTTAATAAGTTATCAGCAGGAGCCTTGTGTTACCTATTGTCTACCTTGTTTTATGAAGACGATTATTCGTTAGTGCTAGGTGGTCTTAGTATTCTTAGTGATATGGTAGGGGTTTTGAATTATAATCGTTATCTTCTTAAGAAGATGATGAATATATTAAATACAAGTGATATGTATCAAATTAAACTTTTAAATGGTGCTAGTATCGACTATGATTCTTTGTCTTTTAATGCCATCCCAAAGATTAATGCGGTATCTAGAATGGGCTATAATGCCAACATTTTAGTTAAATATTTTTTAAGTGATAAAGATGAGTGCATAAAGCTTCTTGATTCTATTAATAAGATTAATGATTATCGTAAAAATGAGACTAAGACAGAATGTGATTTAGCCTTAAGTATGTTAAATAGAAAAGATAAGCTAGCTTTGATAGTGTCTAGTGAATTTAAAGAGGGTATCTGTGGTCTTATTGCCAATAGAATTTCTCTAAATTATGATGTGCCTTGTATTGTCTTTTCTAAGAAAGATGGACTATTAAAAGGGTCAGGTAGAAGTAGAGAAAACTTTAATATCTATGAATATTTATTAGATACTAAAGAATTGTTTACATCTTTTGGCGGACATGGACAGGCATGTGGAGTTTGTATAGAGGAGTCTAAATTAGATGATTTAAAAGCTTATATCGATACACATAAGTTAAATATGTTGGATTATCATAAGGATGTCATCAGTGTTGATCAAAGTGATATTGATTTAGATTTGTTTGAGAAAATTGATAGTTTAAAGCCTTTTGGGATTGATTTTAAAGAACCTTTGATTCACATTAAAGATTTTGAATACAAGTCTAGGTTTTTGATTAAGAATAAGTATCCTAAGTTTACAGTAGACAATAAGTTAACGGCTATTAGTTTTAATGAGTGTGATTCTTATCGTCAATTTAATGATATTTATGCCTATATTAGAAAGGATGATTATCATCAAGGGGCGCTTTCCCTTCTAATTGAAGAATTGTTGTAGTAAAATAGATTTGTATTTTTTTAATTGGAGGAGAACATGAATTTAAAAGATTATATCGCAAGTATTCCTGATTATCCAAAAGAGGGAATCTTATTTAGAGATGTTACACCTTTAATGGCTGATGGTGAAGCATTTAAATATGCATGTGAACAATTTACAGAATATGCTAAGGAAAAGGGTGCTGAGGTTGTTGCAGGACCTGAATCAAGAGGTTTTATTTTTGGTTGCCCAATCGCTACTAATTTAGGTATTGGCTTTGTGCCTGTTAGAAAGCCTAATAAGCTTCCTCGTGAGACTATTAAGTGTGAATATGCCCTTGAATATGGTACTAATACTCTTGAAATGCATAGAGATGCGGTTAAGGCTGGCCAAAAGGTTATTATTTGTGATGACTTATTGGCTACAGGTGGTACTGTAGAGGCTACTATCAAGATGATTGAAGAACTTGGTGGTGAGGTTGTTGGCTGTTGCTTCCTAATTGAACTTGAAGATTTAAAGGGAAGAGACAAGCTTAAGGGTTATGATGTTTTCTCTTTAATTAAATATTAAGGTAAATCGAAGAGAAATCTTCGATTTTTTGTATTATGAAAAATCCAGTACTAACAAAAGAGATCTTCTATGATCAAATAAATTCTTATATTACAAATAAGGATTCTCTAGCTATGATTAATAAGGCTTATGACTATGCATATGAGAAGCATAGTAAGCAACTTAGAAAAAGTGGGGAACCCTATTTTGTGCACCTTTTGGCTGTGGCTTATGAATTAGCTAAATTAAGAGTAGGACCTTCAACTATTTGTGCTGGTCTTTTGCATGATGTGATTGAAGACTGTGGTGTTACAAAAGAAGAATTTATTGAGCTTTTTGGTGAGGAAATTTATCAAATTGTTGAATCGGTTACAAAGATAGGTAATTTGCAGTTTAAGGATGAGAAGGAATATTTGGCAGCTAATCATCGTAAGATTTTGATGGCTATGGCCAAGGATATTAGGGTAATCCTTGTTAAATTATGTGACCGTCTACATAATATGCGTACCCTACAATTTATGCCTTATGATAAGCAACAACGTATTGCCAAGGAGACGCTTGAGGTTTATGCACCGATTGCTCATAGACTTGGTATTGCGGAAATCAAAAATGAACTAGAGGACTTGTCTTTCTATTATATTGATAATGAAAAGTATCACGAGATAGCTCGTCTTGTTGATAATAAGAAGGCTGAAAGAGATAGTCAAATAGCCCAGATGATTGAAGATATCTCTAAATTGTTAGATAGTCAACATATTCCATTTAGAATCTTTGGTAGATCTAAGCACTTATATTCTATTTATAAGAAGATGATTAGAAAGAATAAGCGTTTTGATGAAATTTTGGATTTGTTGGCAATTAGAATCGTTACTAAAACAGAATTGAATTGTTACGAAATATTGGGCTATATTCATGCCACTTATCGTCCAATTCCTGGTAGATTAAAGGACTATATTGCGATGCCTAAGATGAACTTGTATCGTTCTTTACATACAACAGTAGTGGGTATTGATGGCCGTATCTATGAGATTCAAATTAGAACCGAGGAAATGGATGAGATAGCTGAGAAGGGTGTTGCGGCACACTGGGCTTATAAAGAGGGTAATTATGATTCTCGTCGTGAACAAAAGGAAATCGTCAAGGAACTTGATTGGTTGAATGCCTTTGGTGATGATCAAAATGAAAATAGTGCATCTGACTATATGGATACAGTCATTGGTGATGTCTTTAATGCCAATGTCTATTGTATGACACCAAAAGGTAGGGTTATTGACTTGCCTGTTGGTTCTACGCCTATTGATTTTGCCTATAGAGTACATACTGAAGTTGGTCATACAACTGTTGGTGCTTTGGTTAATGGTGTCTTGGTACCACTTAATACTGAGTTAAAGACGGGTGATGTTGTTGAGCTTAGAACTAATAAATCTTCTTCACCAAGTGAGGACTGGTTAAAGATAACTAAGACTAATGCGGCTAAGAATAAGATTAGGGCCTATTTCCAAAAGAAGGAACAAGAGGAAAAGGAACAATATGTTAAGTCTGGTGAAGAATTATTAAAGAATGAAATGATCAAACGTAATGTTGATGTTGATGAATTCTTTGATAAAGACAAGTTCGAGAAGTTATATAGTTATTATCGTGTTCAAACCTATAATGATTTCATGTATCTGATTGCGATTAAGTCAGTTTCAGCAAGTTCAGTTATCGAAAAACTTACTAAGGTTGGTAAGAAGGAAATTGGTGAAGAAGACTTACAAGAGATTGTTAAGAAGAATCAGAATAAACAAAAACAGAATCGTTCCGTTTCTAAGACTGGTGTAGTGGTACAGGGTGTAACAGGTATGAAAATTGCCTTGGCTCCTTGTTGTTCACCAGTATATGGGGATACGATTGTTGGCTATGTTACCAAGGGTCAGGGTATTAAGGTTCATAGGGCTGATTGTCCTAATGTCTTAAATGAAAAAGCTCGTTTGATTGATGTTGAATGGGAAGAGAAGAAGCCAGACTTTAAATATGAGGCTCATATTAAGATTTATTCTAAGGATAGAGCTTATCTATTAACTGATTTGGCTACCTGTATTTCACAGTTTAAGGCTAATATGTTGTCTGTTAATATTGGTGTTAACCAAGAAGAATTAACAGCTACTGCTTCATTAACTTTAAATGTAACTGATCTAGATCATTTAAATCTAATCATGGCTAACCTAAGAAAGATAGAAAGTGTTATTTCAGTAGAAAGAGCGATTAAATAATAATCGCTCTTTTATATCGTTTAATGAAGTAGTTCTATCTTTTCATATTCATTATCTTTGTGAATAGTCACTTCTGAATAGTCTTCATTATATGTGAATTTTTGAAGAGAATCTTTATTCATCGAATCATCTATTCGAATTATATAGCCATCCTTATTGTAAGTATATGTATATTCATGGTCGAATGTTGAAGGCGGATAAGAGGCAAACTTTTCATAGACTATATGATCACCATCATAATCAAATTCATATGTTGAACTAAGTTCGTTATTGTAATAATTGATAATCGAAGTCATTTTTCCATCTTCTTTATATTCAAATATTTCTTTATTTAAGTTTGAATAACATATTACCTTAGAAGGTGAACCATTATCATATAGTTCATATTCAATAGTAATAGCACCAGATTTATCAGTCTTAACAAGTTTTACAAGATTACCATTTGCATCATATTCAAATGAAATTTCATTATCACCATCATTTGTACCAACTTTGTATATTAATTCATTCTTGAAACAATAATACCAACCATCATCTCTTACATAAAAGATACTTCCATCATCCTTATATTCAGCTCTATAGTGTTCATCTTGCGCGTAATAAATATCAGTAATCTTATCTTCTTTGTCTAATAGATAAACTGTATAATTGCTCTTCTTAAATAGCTTTTGGTGATTTGATGATAATAACTGATAATCATCATAGTAAACGGAATCTAAATCATTGCCGATATAAGTGCTCTTACCTTGATAATAGTCAACGTTTCTTTCATCTTTAATAGATGGGGTATAGTCAAAATCATAGTCTATTAGGATTTTCTTATAAAAAGTACCATTAGAATCATATACATCATAGCCATCTTTTAAGCCTTTAATCAAATCTTTTGTCTTGGCACCATCAGTTTCTTTTAATGATTCATCTAATGTCTTTATCGCATTATAATATTCTCCCTTAATTATATAAGCGTTAAATAAATCAATATATGCAGTTTCATCACTTACGTTTTCCTTTATCTTATTATTTAATGAAGATATTTCGTTATCTACATCATAAGTCTTTTGACAAGATGCTAAAAAGATAATAAGGATACAAACAAACAATCGTTTCATAGTTATTTCCTCCTAAACTTACTAATTATTTTTCCTCTATTTACAACTTAATTATAAAAAGTGCAGTCTAGTTTGTAAATTGACAAATTAGTTAATGTAGTATTAACTATAGGTTAATAGGGAGAGAGTAATATGCACAATGATTCATTAGAAATTTTTGCGAAGGTGGTTGAATACAAAAGCTTTAGTGCTGCTTCAAGAGTTTTGTATATAAGTCCTGTAGCGATAAGAAAACATATCGATAAGTTAGAAAAAGAACTTGGTGTTGGTTTATTCAAAAGAAGTTCTAAGGGTGTTATCTTAACAGAAAAAGGTGAAATTTTATATGCTGCTGTTAAGAGAATGAAAGATATTTATGATGAGTGTTTATTAAAACTAAAGGATGATAGAAAAAGCAAAATAAGAGTTGGCTTATCTCGTCATTTTTTACTTGGGAATACTGATATCGTGTTTAAGTGGCTTTTTAATAATAATAATAATTATCAAGTTGATATTGTAGAAATAGATGAAAGCTATAGTTTTGTGGAAGATAATCTAGATAAGTTAGGAAAAGAAGTTGATATTCTTATAGGATCTAGTTTGAAAGATCTAAACAAACATTATCAACAGACAATAATCACTTCAATTACACCAGCTTTACTTGTTCCTAAGACTCATAGGCTCGCAAATAATAAGGTATTAACGATAAAAGACATTAAAGATTCTAATATTTATGTAAATGGAGCTTGTTCTTGTCAAAAAATAAATGAAGTGATTCAAATACTTAAAGATAATTCAAATGTTGTTATGATTGATAAGGAGAACGATTTAACTAATAAGTATCAAGATTGTATTAAAGAGAATAATCTATTGTTTTGTACAAACTATCTATCAATGGATTTTTTAGATGCATCAATCATTCCATTAGATTTCGCAAAGTCTATTCCGTTTTCGTTTGTATATTTAAAGACATGTGATTATGAAATTAAACATTTTGCGAATTGTATGAAGGAAAACTATAATAGGTACTATGAACAAAAAATTAGAGATTAAATATACAGCTTTAAAAGATAACTTATTAGAACTAGAGAAAGATACTACCAAGACTATTAATTCTCAAATAGAGGAGCTTGCTAAGAAACAAGAGATTTCTAAGATGCCAGAATTAAAGGCTAATCTATTAGAAGAATATAATCTTTTAAATGATGCTTCTAAGCTATTCTTGGATTCTGCTAGCAAGTGCAGCAAGACAGCTGATACTATCAAGACTCAAATCAAAGAATATGAGAAGTATGAGGAAAGAGTGGATAAGAATAAGAAGGTTATCAGCAAGCCTAATTCGATGTTGGATTATCAGGAAAACGAAAGTAATCACTTTGCGAAAGGTAATACTTTCTATAAGTTATTTTGGGTCTTCTTTATAGGCTGTTTTGCGGGTGTAGTAATCGAGACATTATTCTGCATTGTCACAAGAGGACACTATGAATCAAGAGTTGGTCTAATATGGGGGCCATTTAATCTAGTATATGGTTTTGGTGCTTTAGTATTATCAGCCTTTCTATATAAGTATCGTAATAGATCAAGAATCTATTCCTTCATCGGTGGTTTTATCACTGGAAGTATTGTTGAATATTTATGTTCCTACTTTCAAGAACTAATGTTTGGATCAACTTCTTGGGACTATTCTAATTTCCCTTTTAATATAAACGGTAGAATTTGTCTATTATATTCATTGTTCTGGGGAATCTTAGGCATTTTATGGATTAAAGATATATATCCATTCATGTCGGAAATGATTCTAAAGATACCTAATAAAATAGGTAAGAAACTCACAAAGGTACTACTAGTATTCATGATTATTAATTCTCTTGCTACCGGTGCTGTAGTCTTTAGATGGAAAGATAGATTACAAGGAGTAGAAGCTAATAATAAGATAGCGGAAACTATTGATAGAATATATCCAAATGAGAGAATGGAAAAGATATTCGCGAATATGAGCTTTAAATAACAGCTTAAATAAACTGTACCCTTTGTCAAGGACTGTTAAATAAAAAGGTGTCTGAGGAGTAACTTATATGGTTACTCCTTTTATTATGCGTAGATCACATCTGGGAGATATTCGACAGGAAGACATGTAAGCGGATTAGATATTCTGTCGCTTAAGTACTGGTCATATTCATATGCTGTTTTTATTAACCACTAGTTAATACATGTTAACTATTTAATATCTATATTTTTTTATATGGGCTATGATAAAATTCAAGAAACAAGGAAAATCAATAATATGTTTAAAAGAATTTATCGCTCAATATTTAATAGGTTAAGACAAACATCACTACTATTAGTGGTGATGTTTGTAATATCACTACTGTTATGTGTTACCTTTTCTATTAAGAATGTAAGCGATGTATTAAATAATAAGATTGCAGCTAGTGTTAATCCTGTTGTTTCTATTAATGCCTCTAATTCTGCTTTTAGTTTTACCAAAGATGAAAGTGATTGGGATTTGCTTAGAAAGATTGGCTATCAAGAATATTGTGAGATGTATTATGAGGATTATTATCAATTAATCGATGAATTAAAGCCTCAATATTATGATTTAAACATGACGATGACTAATCAATCACTTGTCTCTTATAGTGATGAGGGACTATTGTATGATGTGGGTAGTAGTGAATTATTAAGTAAAATTAAAAGAAATAAGGTTAGTGAAGAAGATTTACCAGAAGGATGGTTATCTTCGTTTAATAATTGGCTAAGCGGTAAAAATGAATATTGTCCTTCTATTCGATTATGTAGTACTAGTAAAAGTGAATTCACTGACCTACATTATCATTTTAATGAAGCAACTATAGAAGAGGGTAGAACCTTTAATGATGATGAAATAGATAATGGGGCATTGACTTGTGTCTTAACTTCTGATATCTATCTTTATAAAGATGGTTCTTTTACTGAAGTTGAAGTAGGAGATCATATTAAATATAGTATTGCGCAAGTCATTAACGGTGAAGTAAATATTTATGAAGAATATGAATTTGAAGTAATTGGTATCTTAAATGGAGATAAATACCGTAATCATAATGATGTTATTGGCAGAGACTATGTCATTATTCCTGAAAAAACATTCATGGAGATATATGAGGAAGTAAAGTCTTATAAATTAAGTGAATTTGATTATATTCAAGTTTATCCTAGTATCATTACTTTAAATTCTTTTAATGATATTGATAAGTTTGTTGAAAAAATTGGGGAACTAAATGAATTTGGTGACCGCAACTATAAATATGAAACAGCCTTAGATGCCTACTATGGTTTTGCGGGTAATTTAGATACCTTGTCTTTGAATTCAGACATCTTATTTAAATTTTCTTTTGTCGTATCTATCTTATTAACAATCTTTATCGTTAGCTTAGACTTAAATAGACGTAAAAAGGAAATAGGCTTATTAGCTTCTTTAGGAGAAAGTAAAGTAGCCATCATGGTACAACTAGTACTTGAATATTTAATTATCATTGTCTTCACGATGATAATAGCAGCTTTTGTGTCTAATATAATATCTAATCAATTTATCGATAAGATTGATCTAAATCCTGAAGTAAGCGACATCTTTAATGATAAGACCCTAGATTATTCCGATAGTATATCGATTTTAAATAAGGCTAAGTTGACTATCGACTTTGTTGATTTAATCAAAATATGTTTAATTCAAACTGTAGTTATTTTGTTTACGATAATACTTAGCGCAATACAAATTTTTACTATCAAAGTTAGAAAAATCATGATTGATGAATAGGAGGGTATATGAAAGAAATATTAGAAATTAAAGATTTATCATACTACTATAAAGATGGTTCTAATACTAGAGTTATTTTTGATAAGTGTAACTATAGTTTTGAACAAGGAAAATTCTATTCTATTGTTGGTGAATCAGGAAGTGGTAAGACAACACTATTGATGTTACTAGCAGGACTAGATGAACCAAAGGAAGGTAGTGTCTTATATAAGGGAGAAGATATAAGGGATATTGGCTATGATAATTATCATAAGAAGGATGTTCAAATTATCTTTCAAAACTATAACTTATTAAATTATTTAAATGCCTATGACAACATCTTAACTGCCATCAGCATTACTGATAAAAAAAGAAGAGTTAATAAGGATATGTTAAATGGCTATTTAAGTCGTTTTGGCATCGATGAGAATAAGGCTAAACGTAAGGTAAATAAGCTGTCAGGTGGTGAACAACAACGTGTGGCAATAGCTAGAGCAGTTGCCTGTGATGGCGAAATCATCTTAGCCGATGAGCCTACTGGTAATCTAGATTATGAAACATCTTTAGGTATTATCAAATTATTTAGAGAACTAGTGGAAACATTTGGAAAGACTATTATTATGGTTACTCATAATAATGAATTAGCTAATATGTGTGATCATGTAGTTCATATTGATCAAAAAACTAAGAGTGTCTTATGAGTAAACATTATTTTAAAAGGATATTTGAATCGATTATCACAAGAAGGAAAGACTCAATTCTGATTTTTTCGATTATCTTTATCTTATCTTTCTTTATTATTGTCGCAACCTGTATATCAAGGCTTGGTACCAATATCTCAAATAGTGTAAAAGATAACATAGAAATAAGTGTTTATACAAATGATGTTGAATTTAGAAATAATAAAGATTGTATAGATATTGATGATGATTTTGCTTATTATTGTAAGGAAAATAATTGTAGCTATGAGTCTTCTTATGCTACTGAGGCCTACACAAAAGATGAATATGGAACTAAGTCTGACGGTATTTTAGCTTCAGCTGTTTCTTATGATGCCTTTGCGGATTTAAATTATGAAATAACTAATTATTTTAGTGATACCAATCAAGTCTTGGTGAATACTAATACATTTGTAGAAGAAGGGGATAAGATAGATATCTATATTAAAGATAAGTCTTATACCTTTGAAGTAGTTGGCTTCTTTATAAAAAATGATTCTTCTGTATCTAGTAAAAACCCTTATTATGATGAAAATACAAAGTTCATCATAAATAAAGACGATTTCTTTAGTATCGCTAAAGAAAATAACATAAAGCTTACACCAAACTATATGGGTATTCAAACTTATGGAACAACTTATGAAGAACTTAGCTCAGCTTTTAAAGATATTCTAGATAAAGAATCTAAGAAATATACGATTAATTCTAATATCGATGAATATAATAAGGTGGTTAAACCAAGTGAGAGTTTAAAAGATCTTTACAACATCATCATGATTGTAATGGTTATTATTAGTTGTTTACTATTAATTAATGTGATTACTTTCTTAAATGAGAAACGAATTCATGAATATGCGGTGTTATTGGCGATAGGACAAAGCAAATTATTATCGATTATTTCTTTTGCGTTAGAGATATTAATAATAGCTTTCTTAGCTATATCTCTGTCTTTCCCAATAGGCATAAGAGTAGCTAAGTCTTCTGCTGATAAGATGTTAGAAACAAATATAAAAAGACAAGAACGTATGGCAATGATATCAGGTAATCAAGAAGACTTTGATATCTTTGAGAAACAATTAGCTCTTTACGAAGAATATGAGATAAGTATAAGTACTTTGGATGTTGTTTATATCTATTTAATCAACGACAGTTTTATTCTTGTTTCTTGTTTGTTTGCGTTTATTTCTATTAGTAAGCTTAAAGCACGTCAACTTTTAATAAATTGATGTATAATGTCTTTATCGATAAAAGAAACTGATTATATCTTTTGTTTATAGAGAGAAACGTTTTGGTGCAAGTTTTAGTAAGAGATATAAGTGACACTTCTTTAGAATCTATTTAAAAGATAGGTCGTTACTCGCGTTAAGAGCTTAAAGTTAAAGATAAGGTGGTACCGTGCATTTGCACCCTTGTGCTACCTTTTTTATTTTCATAAGGAGAGGATTATGTATCAAACAGTAAAAGGAACTTACGATTTATTGCCAGAAGAACTACAAAATTTCGAAGATCTTCAAGATTCATTCAGAATCATGCTTGATTTATATGGCTACAAGCTAATGAAAACACCAGTATTTGAATATGCAGGCGTTTTTAGAAAAGACAACGACACCAGTGATATGGTAACTAAGGAGATGTATACTTTTTCTCCTAATGATAAGGACTTATATACTTTAAGACCTGAGGGTACTGCGGGTATTGTAAGAAGTGTTATTCAAAATAAGCTATATATGGATACTCCAGTTAAGTTAGCTTATATTGAAGAAATGTTTAGACATGAGCGTCCTCAAAAAGGAAGACAACGTCAATTTACTCAAATGGGTATTGAAAATATTGGCGAAAAGTCACCTTTGGTTGATGCAGAAACTATTGCCCTAGGTTATAACTATATCAAGTTAGTAGGCTTATCAAATGTTAAGGTGTTGATTAATACCTTGGGTGATAGCGTATCTAGAGTTAATTATGCTAACGCTTTAAAGGCACACTTTGAAAGCTATAAGGAAGATCTTTGTGAGGATTGTAAGAATCGTTTAGTTAAAAATCCTCTAAGAATCTTAGATTGTAAGATTGATAGAGATAAGGATTTTGTAAAGAATGCTCCTAAGATGAAAGACTATTTAACTGATGAAGCTAAAGAATACTTTGAAAAGGTAAAAGGATATTTGGATGTATTAGAGATTCCTTATGTTGTTGAAGATTCACTTGTAAGAGGCTTAGATTATTATACTGATACAGTATTTGAAGTTGTTTCAACTGATGAAAGTGCTGGCGCTCAAGCTACTGTCTTTGCGGGTGGTCGTTATGATGATTTGGTTAAACAATTAGGTGGCCCTGAATTATCTGGTATTGGTTTTGCGATTGGACTTGAACGTCTATTAATTTTGGCTAAGGCTGAGGATGCCTTGGCTCCAATTGAAGAAGAAATCGATTGTTATGTGATCGATATGACAAAGGGTAGTTCTTATGCTTTAGAAGTAGCTACTACTTTACGTAATAACTTCTATACTACTGAATTAAATTATTATGATCGTTCAATGAAGTCACAATTTAAGTCAAGTGATCGTAAGCATGCCATTTATGTTGTGATTATTGGCGAGGATGAAATGAATAATCGTATGGTTACTATTAAAAATACACTTACTAAGGAACAGAATACAATCAAGTTTGATGAATTAATTGATTATCTTGAAGAAAGAGAGGATAGATAAATGTATAGGACACATACTTGTGGACAATTAAGAAAAGATGATGTAGGTAAAACAGTAGAATTAGCTGGTTGGGTTTCAAAGAGAAGAAATCTTGGTTCTATTGTCTTTATTGATTTAAGAGACCGTTATGGTATTACTCAAATTACTTTTGATGAGGCTCATACTGAGAGTATCAAAGATGTAAGAAACGAATATGTTTTATGGGTAAAGGGTGAGGTTAGCGCTAAGGAAGTACCAAATCCTAAGCTTGAAACTGGTGAGATTGAAGTTTTAGTTAAGGAAGTTAAGGTATTAAATTCTTCTAAGACTACTCCAATGATTATTGCGGATGAAACTGATGCCTTAGAGGATTTAAGATTAAAGTATCGTTACTTAGACTTAAGAAGACCTGTGCTTCAAAAGAATTTAATTTTAAGAGATAAGGTTACTACTATCTTTAGAAGAGTTTTACATGATCATGATTTTATTGAAGTAGAAACTCCAATTCTATCTAAGTCTACTCCTGAGGGTGCTAGAGACTATCTTGTTCCTTCTCGTTTATATAATGGCAAGTTCTATGCCTTGCCTCAATCACCACAAATCTATAAACAATTGTTGATGATTTCAGGTATGGACCGTTATTTCCAAATTGCTAGATGTTTTAGAGATGAGGACTTAAGAGCTGATAGACAACCTGAATTTACACAAATTGATATGGAAATGAGTTTTGCGAGTGAAGAGGACTTGTTTGCGATTGTTGAAGACTGTATGCATGAAGTGTTCAAGGAACTTAAGGGTATTGAACTTGAAAAGTTCCCAAGAATCAAGTACTTAGATGCGATGGAAAAGTATGGCAGTGATAAGCCAGATTTAAGAATTGAGATGTTACAACATAATGTAACTGAATTGTTTAGAAATTCTGAATTCTCAGTATTTAAAACTTGTTTAGAAAACAACGGTGTTATTAAGGCTATCAAAGTTGATAATCACGCTTTCTCTCGTAAGGAAACAGATAAGTTCTCTGAGTTTGTTAAGATTTATAAGGCAAAAGGTGTCGCTTTTGTTAAGTATGAAAATAATGACTTTACAGGTGGTATTGCTAAGTTCTTGAGTGAAGATGAAAAGAACGCTTTGAGAAATGAATTTAGCTTAAGTGAGAATGATACCTTATTGTTTGTAGCTGATAAGAAGTCAATTGCTGATGTAGCTTTGGGTGCTTTGCGTTGTAAGGTTGCTAAGGAACTAGGCTTAATTGATGAGAATAAGTTCTGTTTTGCGTGGATTGTAGAATTCCCAATGTATGAATGGAGTGATGATAGACAAAGATATGAGGCTGCATCAAACCCATTCTCTTGTCCAAGAGATGAGGATATCGCAAAACTTGAGGATGATAAGGGCAATTGTTTCTCTAGAGCTTATGACCTTGTATTAAATGGTTATGAATTATCAAGTGGCGCTATTAGAATCCATGATCAAGATGTTCAAGCTAAGGTGTTTAAGGCCCTAGGTTTAAGTGAAGAACAAGCCAAAGAAAGATTTGGTTTCTTCTTGGATGCTTTCCAATATGGTATGCCACCAGAGTGTGGTTGTGGCATTGGTCTAGAAAGACTTATCATGATCTTGTGTGGTACTGATAATATCAAGGATGTTGTGGCTTTCCCTAAGACTGCAACTGCTTATGATTTGATGGCTGATGCACCAGGTGGCGTTGATCAGGAACAACTTGACGCATTAGACTTAATAGTGAAAGAAAAGTAAAATAAATGGCATGTATATCATGCCATTTATTGTAAGGAGATTATTTTGATGAAGAATTTATTTACTAAGAGAAATATATCGTTACTTGTTTCGATGTTAGTAATCTTATTTTTCTATTTGTTGCCAGATATGACCTGGGGTTTGTCTCATGAGGCATTGTGGGCAATAGGTATCTTTTTTGCCTCACTTATCATGTGGATTAATGTGTCTATTGATTGGCCATCGCTTATTTCATTATTCATGATAGGATTACTTCCATCTTATGGTTTTAATAAGATGCTACAAGGATCGTTTGGTAATTCAACCGTGGCTTTCCTGTTGTTTACTTTTATTCTTGTATATCCTTTGTCTCAGACTAATTTTGTAAGAAGAATCACTATCGCTTTTATTACTAATAAGGTGGCTAGAAAGGGACCTTGGCACTTTGTATGTTTCTTGTTTGGTGCGATTACTTTCATTGGCCTATTTATTTCACCTTCAGTGTTGTTTGTAGCTTTCTTACCATTTCTTGAAGATATCTATAAGGTATTAGATATTAAAAAGGGTAGTAAGACTGGTAATATGCTGATGATGGGAACTGCTTTTTGTATCTCATTGTCTTCAGGTATGACACCTATTGGCCATGTTTGGCCAACTTTGGCGATGAGTTATTTTACGGGTAGTGAAATTGGTTATCCTATTAGTGCTTTTGAATATATGGCCTTTGGTATTCCTACTGGTATTGTATTATTAGTATCGTTGATTTTAATCTTTAAGTTTATTTATAGACCTGATGATATTAAAAGTATTGATACCGCTAAGGCAATTAACTTAAGAGGTAGTATAGCTAAGGCTGATGTGCGTGAGAAGGCTATTATTGCTATTTTGGTTTTGGTTGTTTCTTTGTGGATTTCACCATCTCTTGTAAAGAACGCAATGCCTGAATATTATGCCTTGATTAATGGTATGACAACAGCGATGCCACCACTTCTTGGTTGCATATTGATGTTTGTGATTTCTTTTGATGGCAAGCCATTATTAAACTTTAAAGAGGCTACTACCAAGGGTGTTATGTGGGGTTCTATTTTGATGACTGCTGCTGCTACTTTAGTTGGGGCAACACTTACTAATAAGGACTTAGGTATTTCTACTTGGTTATCTGATATGATGGGACCTGTTGCCAGTGGTTTGTCGGTTAGTGTTCTTGTGTTCTTCTTTGTAGCTTGGGCTGTAATTGAGACTAATTTTTCTAGTAATATTGTTACTACAACTGTTGTTTCTTCAATTATGCTTACAGTGTTATCGTCACTTCCCAAAGGGACAATTTGTATTCCAGCTGCTATTTGTTTGATTGGTTTTAGTGCTGGTATTTGCAATATGACGCCAGCTGGGCAATCTACTATTAATACGGTTGCGATTGGTTCTGGATGGACTGATAGTAAGTCAATGTTTGTCTGGGGTGGTGTTTTTGCGGTCGTTTCTATTATCGTAATTAGTTTGTTGGGTTATAATCTAGGTGCTATTTTTATGGCTATTTAGGCTATAATTATAGGAAAGAAGGAGGATCTAATACATGCCAGTAAGAATTGATACTGATACTTGTGTAGGATGCGGTGCTTGTACTGATGTTTGTCCTACAGGCTCTTTAAATCTTGATGCTGATGGAAAGTGCCAAGTAAACGAAGATACTTGTATTGATTGTGGTGCTTGTTGCGGTACTTGCCCAACAGGTGCAATTTCTCAATAATAATATCAATGAGTTGATACCAAGCTTAGCTTGGTATTTTTTTATGGTTTTGATGTTAAAATAGATGGGTATGAAGAAAGATTATATTTTACCTAATATTAAGGAAGCTAGAAGAAGAAATAACACAGAAGAGATTGCTAGACTAACATATAATGTCGATGAAAAATATTTGAATCTAGGAAAGGATAAGAAGTATCTAATTAAGACTCATGGTTGTCAGGCAAACTTTAGAGATTCAGAGACTATTGCGGGTCTTTTGGAGGAACTTGGTTTTACAGAAACAACAAGTGAAGAGGATGCTGATATCGTCTTGATTAATACTTGTGCTATTAGAGAGGGTGCTGAGGATAAGGTTTTTGGTGAAGTTGGTGCTTTAAAAAGACTAAAAAGAGAAAGACCTGAGATGCTTATTGGAATCTGCGGTTGTATGGCTCAAGAAGAGAAGACGGTTACAACTTTATTGGAGAAGTATCATCAAGTAGATATTATTTTTGGTACTCATAATATCGTTTCTTTGCCTAAGATGATTTATGACATCTATAATGCGAATAAGAAGAGGGCTGTTGAGGTCTTTTCTAAGCAGGGCGAGGTAATTGAGAATGTTCCAGTTACTCGTTTATCAAGCCATAAGGCTTCAGTAAATATCATGTATGGTTGTGATAAGTTCTGTACATATTGTATTGTGCCTTATACTCGTGGTAAGGAGAGAAGTAGATTACTTGAGGATGTTGTTAAGGAAGTGCAAGAACTTAAGGATACTGGTTATAAGGAAGTATGTTTGCTTGGTCAAAATGTTAATGCCTATGGTAAGGATTTAAAGTTGGGTTATGATTTTGCGACTTTATTGACTGAAGTGGCTAAGACTGGTATTAATAGAGTTCGTTTTATGACTTCTCATCCTTGGGATTTTAATGATGATATGATTATGGCGATTAAGAATAATAAGAATATTTGTCCTTATATTCATTTGCCTGTTCAGTCTGGTTCTAATGATATTCTTAAGAAGATGAATAGAAGATATTCAATCGAGGATTATAAGAATTTATTTGATCGTTTAACTTCAAATTTAGAGGGCTTTGCCTATACTACTGATATTATTGTGGGTTTTCCTAATGAGACAGATGAGGACTTTAAGGCAACTTTAGATATTGTTGATTATTGTCAATATGATAATGCCTTTACTTTCATTTATTCTCCTAGAAGTGGTACACCAGCTGCTGTGATGGAGGATGAAACACCAAGAGAGGTTAAAGAAGCACGTTTACAAGAACTTAATAAGAAGGTTGCTTATTATGCCAATATGAAGAATCAAAAGTATTTGAATCAAGTGGTTGAGGTACTTGTTGATGGCACGTCTAAGAAAAATGATGCGGTTTATTCAGGCTATACAAGAGACAATAAACTTGTTAATTTTAAGGCTGATGATGTTTGTATTGGTGATCTTGTTAATGTAAGAATTACTGAGTGCATGTCTTTCTCTTTAAATGGTGAGTTTGTGGGCAAAGTAGTTGATTAATATTCTAGATTTGATATAAATAAGTTAACAAATACAAGGAGGAAATGTATATGAAATTTGTATGTAAAGTATGTGGTTATATTTATGAAGGCGATGTTGCTCCTGCAGAATGCCCAGTATGTCACGCTAAGAGTGATATGTTTGAGGAAGTAAAGGGTGAAATCAAGTTAGCTGCTGAACATAAGTTTGGTGTATATGGTGAAACAGTTAAGAATAATCCTGATATTTCTGAAGAAGATAAGAAGTATATCTTCGATCAATTAAAGGCCAATTTCAATGGTGAATGTTCAGAAGTTGGTATGTATCTATGCATGGCTAGAATTGCTCATAGAGAAGGTTATCCTGAAATTGGTTTATATTGGGAAAAGGCTGCTTATGAAGAAGCTGAGCATGCTGCTAAGTTTGCTGAATTATTAGGCAGTGATTTAGAAGCTAATATGACTGCTTCTACTGCTAAGAACTTAAAATGGAGAGTCGATTGTGAATATGGTGCAACAGCAGGTAAGATGGAATTAGCTACTTGCGCTAAGAAGAACAACTTAGATGCTATCCATGATACAGTTCATGAAATGGCTAGAGATGAAGCAAGACATGGTAGAGCTTTAGAAGGCTTATATAATAGATACTTCAATAAATAATTAAACAAATAAAACCGCAGTAATGCGGTTTTATTGTGTCTATTTTGTACTCATTGCTTCTCTAATAGAGCCAAATACTTCTTTATGAGTTAAGCGAACAGATGTATTTTTAGCTTCTAAATCAGCCTCATCTAATTTGACTTCCACATCATCGCTTT
Source organism: uncultured Erysipelotrichaceae bacterium (assembly GCA_934675465.1). Taxonomy (GTDB): domain Bacteria; phylum Bacillota_I; class Bacilli_A; order Erysipelotrichales; family Erysipelotrichaceae; genus Colivicinus. The sequence continues at coordinate 26,800 of CAKUQM010000007.1, forward strand.
CAGTTAATCTTGAATATTCTTCCATACTTAAGACAACCATTGCGCCATAACCGTTTTTGGTTAAGAATACTGGTTTACCCTCATTGACTAGGCTTTCGATTTCCGGAAATTTGTTTCTTAAGTCTGAAACAGGTCTAATTTGTATCATATATTAATCTCCTTTAATTTATTATCTACATTTTATCATCTAAGTATCTATATTTTATTCATATTTTTTATTAATTATTTTTACTACTATAATGTATTTTTGTCTATAGTATAATTAAAGCACGTAGTTTCCTTGAATTTAATTAACTTTTTATTCTATAATTACGAAGTATACTTATGGAGGATATCATAATGGAAAAAGTTCGCTTAATGGCTCTTGGTGGTTTAGACGAAGATGGCAAAAATATGTATTGTGTTGAAATTGACGACGATATTTTTGTCGTTGATGCAGGTTTAAAATATCCCGAGAATCAACAGTTAGGCGTAGAATATGTAATTCCTGATTTTGATTATTTAATAGAGAATAAAGATCGTGTTAAGGGTATTTTCATCACTCATGGTCATGATGATGTAATGAAGGCTTTAACACATATTTTAAGAGTGGCTGATTTTGAAGTCTATGCGACTGCTTTGACTGCAAAGATTATCGAAGAAGACTTGCCTAAGAATTCTAAGAAGAGAATCAATATTTTAAGAAGGGATGGTTCTTATACTATTGCTGGTCATAAGATTCATACTTTCCCTGTAATGATGTCTATTGCGGATGGTATTGGTTTGATTTTTGAGACTGATCAAGGTTCTATTGTTTATACTAGTGAATTTATTGTTGACTATGATTTAACATTTGAAGCTTTTTCAATGAATATGAACATCTTATCTAAGATTGGTGATCATGACGTTTTATGTCTAATGTCAGAGTCAGTTGGTGCTAATAAGGATGGCTATACAGCTCCTAAGCATCGTATTACTGATATGATTGAACCTTATATCGAGAACATTGGAGATAGAGTAATTATTACTTTATATAAACAAAATCTATATCGTATTATTGAAATTCTTGAGTTGGCGAAGAAATATAAAAGACAAGTATATTTCTATGATGAGAGTCATTTAAAACTATTAAAGGCTGTTGAAGAATTAGGTTATTATCATATTCCTGCTGGTACTATTGTTACTAAGAAGAATTTTAGTAATGATTTAACTAATGTGATTTGTGTATTATCGGGTAGTGGTAAGCAAGTATTTAAGTTATTGAATAATATTGCGATTGGTGAAGATAGCAAGTTTGAATTAAAGAAGAATGATTTAGTAATTATTGCATCTCCTGTGGTTCCTGGTACTGAAAAAGAGGCTGCAGCTATGGAGGATGATCTTTATAGAGCTGATGTAAGAATTGTTAAGTTGAATAAGAATGATTTATTGTCTATGCATGCTTCTAAGGAAGATTTGAAGACAATGTTGTATCTTGTTAAGCCTAGATATTATTTGCCTGTAAAGGGTCAATATTATGATTTAATCAACAATGCGGATATCGCGGTTGAAATGGGTTATACACCTGATAAGATTATTATTCTTGATAATGGTCAATTCGCTACTTTTGAGAATCAAAAGCTTGTTTCTACAAGAGATTCTATTGATTTAGATGAAATCTTAATCGATGGTAGTGATAAGGCTGACGTATCTGGGATGGTGTTAAAAGACCGCGAAACACTTAGTACAGATGGTGCGATTGTGTGCGGTATAGTCCTTGATTTTAAGACTAAGGACTTAATTGGAGGGCCAGATGTTCAAAGTAGAGGTGTTATCTATCTAAAGGATGCTGAAAACTTATTGAATGAAATAGGTAATATTTTATGTGATACAGTTGCTCAAGCTGTTAAGGAAAATAGATATGATAATATGAAGGTTAGAGTAGAGGCTAAGGAAAAGATCCAAGCCTATGTACTTAGAAATACAGGCAAGCGTCCGATGATTTTGCCTGCTATTGTGGAAGTTAATGGAGGAAAATAATGCCTAGAAAAAAGAAAGAAATTGTCCCTGATGATCCCTTTAATTATGCTGGGCTGATATCTTTTCTATGCGTTGCAGCTCTAATTTATTTTTCGATCACCAAAACAGGCCCTGTTGGCTTGTTTATTAATAACTTACTATCTTATTTGTTTGGAAACTTATATTTAGTCTTATTAATAAGTCTTTTTGTGTGTGCCTTTATTAATGTATTCTTAACTAAGAAATTTAAGTTTAATATTTGGTTCTACATTGGGATTGGTGTTTTAAATGTAGCAGTTATGTTACTTTCAACTGTTTTATTCTATGGTAAAGTAAACGAATTTCCTTTTACTATAGTTAGTACTGCATTCTCATATATTAAATTATTATTTACAGCTGATGTAATCTTTGGTGGGGGACTAATTGGAACCTTATTAATGTATTTTTGTATGTCTGCCTTTGATTATGCTGGTACTTTAACTATCTTGGTTTTATTGTTTCTAATTGCGGCTATTCTACTAATACCACTTGGTGTTTATAAGGTATTTATTAATGGTGCCAAGGATGCAAGTATCAACACAATCCATGGTGTTAAAGATAGAGTCAATGACATGAATGAGAGACGTCAGGTTAAGAATGAACTTAATAGACTTGAGCTTGAAAGAAGAACTAAATTAGCTAATCGTCAACGTATTGAAGAGGAACAAAGAAGAGCTAGTCTTCAAAGGGATATCCATAATATCTTTAATGAGAACTTATCTATTCCTACAATGGAAAAGGAAGAAGAAAAGATCGAAGATGTTAAGAATATTAGCGATTTCTCTAAGACTTATTTCTTAGATGATGATATTAAGGTCGAACAAACAAGTTTGGATGTTGATGAACCGGTTAAGGTTAAGGAACCAACTGTGCTCGAATCCAAAGTTGAAGATTCTACAAAAGTAAAAACCGATATAGAATTAGAGCCTGTGCTTAATGATGATGAAGTAGAGCCTGTACATAAGAATAAAGTTTATCATTTACCACCTATGTCACTTCTTACCAATATTGCATCTTCTAAAGCCAGCAACATCAATAAGAATTCAGCTGAAGTAAAGGGACAAAAGTTAATTGAAATACTAAGTAACTTTGGCATCCAGGCTAGATTAACTAATACCTTCATTGGTCCAAGTGTTACTAAGTTTGAGATTGTTCCTGATGAGAATATTAAGGTAAATAAGATTAGCAGTATTTCTGATAATATCAAGATGGGTTTGGCTGCTAAGGATATTAGAATCGAAGCTCCAATTCCAGGCAGAAGTGCTGTTGGTGTTGAAATACCTAATGCGGAAAATGTGATGGTTCGTATGTCAGAACTTACAAAGAGTGAGAAGTTTAAGGATAAGTCTAAACAATTATTATTCACTTTGGGTAAGGATTTGATGGGTGAACCAGTGTATTGCGAACTAAATAAGATGCCACACTTACTTGTAGCTGGTGCTACTGGTTCTGGTAAGTCTGTTTGTATGAATACAATTATCATTTCATATTTATTAAGAAGTGATCCAAAGGATTTAAAGATTGTCTTGATTGATCCTAAGAAGGTTGAATTTACACCTTATCATGATATTCCACACTTGTTGTGGCCAGTAATTACTGATTCAGATATGGCTAGCATGATGCTTAAGAAGGCTGTAGTTATCATGGAAGAAAGATATGATGCCTTTGCGGATGCTGGTGTTAGAGATATTAAGAGTTTTAATGACTTGGTAATTAAGCATAATGCAAGCGTTGGCGAAGGTGAGCCTAGGATGGAAAAGATGCCATATATCGTTATTATCATCGATGAGCTTGCTGATTTGATGATGACTGCTAAAAAAGAGGTTGAGGCATCAATTCAACGTCTAACTCAATTATCACGTGCTTGTGGTATTCATATGATTGTTGCTACACAACGTCCAAGTACTGATGTTATTACGGGTTTAATTAAGTCTAATATTCCAAGTCGTATTTCTTTTGCGGTATCTAGTTCGATTGACTCAAGAACTATTCTTGATCAAACTGGTGCTGAAAAGCTGTTAGGACATGGTGATATGTTATATCTTCCTCAAGGAGAGAGTGGTCCAATTAGAGTTCAAGGTTGTTTTGTGACTGATGATGAGATTAAAAGAATCACTGATTATTGTAAGAAACAAGGCGGTCCTGATTATGATGACACTTATTTTGAGATTAAGAGAAACTTAGAAGGTGAGTCTTTCTCTTATTCAAGTGAGAGTAATAATCCACGTGAAAAGGATGCCTTATATGATGAGGTAGTTGAATATGTAACTCAGGCTCAAAAGGCTTCTACTTCTTTACTTCAAAGAAGATTTGGGATTGGTTATAATCGTTCTGCTCGTATTATTGATGAATTAGAGAAAAATGGCATAATTGGTCCAAGTAATGGTTCTAAACCACGTGAGGTGTACAAAAAGAAAGATGAAGAATAATTTTATTAAGACAAAGAAGTATAAGAATATCAATTTGTATTTATACTTTACATCTGATTATGATTTGAAGAAGCATCTATGCTTAAGCTTGTTGGCTTTCTTTATTGGTGACTATTCTAAGAAGTATCCAACTAAGGAGAAGATGACTTTTGCGAAGGATAATTTATATGCAGCTAACATCTATACCGGTTCTAAAGCTAGAGCCGGTTTAGCTTATTTCACAATTAAATATACTTTCTTGAATCCTTGTTTTGTGGATGTTGATGAGAAGGAATTTGTAGCTTTCTTTAAAGAGTTAGTATTAAATCCTTATTTCTCAGAAGAACTATTAGAAGAATTTAAGACTATCTATAAGGCTAATATTCAAAGAAGTTTGGATAAGCCAAATAAGTATGCTTCTAATCGTGTAAATCAAATTATTGGGCAAGAAGATCCAATCTTTAATATTTATACAGTTGATAAGATTGAAATGATCGATTCAATCACTTTGGAAGATGTGAAGAATGTCTATCATGATTTGTTAAATAACTTTGGAGTAGATGTTTTCTTGATTGGCGATTATAGCGATGATTTATTAGCTTATGCTAAGAGTTTAATTAGGGAACATGACTATCATTTTAATAACTGTTCCTTAAATATTAATGAATTAGGTGAAATTGTTGAGGATAAAAATGTATCACAATCATCACTACAAATAGTCTATAAGACACCATTTAATCGTATTTCTAAAGAGTTTTACGCTTATATGTTGGGCAATTCGGTGTTTGGCATTGTACCCACATCTTTATTATTTGATGAAGTAAGAGAAAAGCTTTCATTGTGTTACTATATCTCAGTTTTAGATTATAAGAATGAGGGTATTGTAAAGGTTTATACGGCTATTGATGGTAAGAATAAGGATGAGCTTGTTAAACAAGTTGATATACAACTTCAACGTATGATTAATAAGGATTATGATCCAATCAAATTAGACTTTGCACGTGCTTTATTAGCTGATTCTTTAAATGCTTTACAAGATAATACTGATGCCTATACTGAATATTATTTTATGAATAAATTAAATGGTATTGAGTGTAATAGACAAGAATATGTTAAGAATTTAGAAAGCGTTACTGTCGATGACATTAGTGAAGTGTTTAAGAAGTATCAACATGTATTAACTTATATGTTAAATGGAGTTAAAGATGAAAAAGATTCATAATGATTTTTTTGATGAAGATTTCTATATAGAGAAACTAGATAATGGGCTAGAAGTAGTTATTTTTAATAAGAAAGACTTCTTAACTACGGCCAGTGCTTTTGCGACATCTTATGGCGCTTTAAATACTGATGAAGTATTGGATGATAAGGAATATCATTTTCATCCTGGTGTAGCTCATTTCTTGGAACATAAGCTATTTGAGAGTGAAGATAAGAATATCTTTGAAGAATTTTCTAATATGGGTTGTAATGTCAATGCCTTTACTTCTTATCATGAGACTGTTTATTATTTTTCAACTACCAATAAAGAGATTGAAGAACCTTTGAATCTATTGTTAGATTTTGTCCAAAAATTAGATATTACTGATGAGAATGTTGAGAAGGAAAAGGGAATTATTTGTCAGGAGTTAGCCATGTATATGCAAAATCCTGATTCTCGTTTACTACAAGAGACTTATCGCTCTTTATATCATAATTATCCACTTAAGTATGATATTGGTGGCGATGAGACAAGTGTTAATGCGATTAGTAAGGATGAATTAGATTTATGTTATAAGATTAATTATCATCCAAATAATATGGTTTTATTGATTGTGTCGCCACTAGATGTGAATTATTTGATGGATATCGTTAAAGAGAATCAAAGTAAGAAGCATTTTGATAAACAGAAGGATGTTAAGACTTTGATGATTGATGAAGATGATAGTGTTGTTAGAAAAGAATTTTCTTTTGAGATGGATATCAATATGCCAAAACATGTTTATGCGCTTAAATTAAAGCCTAATTTTAAGGATAGCGATGATATTGTTTACAAACAATGGTGTTTGGATTTGTATCTAAAGGCTTATTTCTCAAGTATCAATAAGGATTATCAAGAGTGGTTAAATAAGGGTTTGATCAATGATTATTTTGGTTATGAAGTAGATTTTGATAAGGATTATGCCTATATCTTGTTTTATAACGAGAGTGAAGAGGATAATATCAAGGAACTTGTTGATAATGAATTAAAGAAGGACTTGATTACAGAAGAAATTTTGACTTCTATTAAGAGAAGATATATAGGAAATAGCTTTGATACTTTAAATGATATTGAGTCTTTTGATACTGGTTATGTAAGAGATTATGTGAATGGTATTGATTATTTTAAGAGTATTGAGATACTTACCCACATTTCTTTAAATGATTTAAAGGCCGTATTTAAGGGCTTTGATTACTCAAATTATGCACTTATCCACATTTTGCCATGTGGAAAGTGATAAAAACTTGGGAATAATATGGGAATTTTCCTTTCTATTAGCGTGCTAAATTATAGGTACAGGTAACTAGAAAGGAGAAAAATGAACGAATTTAGATTTTGTGGCAGAGCTCTAGAAACACCTGAATTACTAGAGTCTGAAAAAGGAAGCAAGTATGCCCACTTATTTTTAAAAGTTGAACGCGAATATAAAAATAGTGATGGCAAAGTAGATACTGATGTTTTCAGAATTACTTGTTTCAAAGGTCTTGCTGAAGAGATTGAGAAGAATGTAAAGAAAGGTCAAACATTGATTATGAAAGGTCGTCTTCAGGAGAATAACTTCGTCAAGGATAATGGTGAGACCATTTATAGAGCAGAGCTTGTCGGAGATAGAGTGTTCTACGTTAACTAATCATAGCTACCCATAAGAAAGAGTCGAATTGATATTTTGACTCTTTTTTTCATATAATAGGCATATGGCTTTTGATTCATTACAAGATCGTTTAACAAAATCGCTTAAGAATATTGCCGGTAAGGGCAAGCTTTCTGAGCGTAATATGGAAGATACTTTAAAGGAGATAAGAGTTGCTCTTTTGGAGTCTGATGTTAATTATAGTGTTGTCCAAAACTTTTTGAATTCAATCCGAAAGGAAGTAGAGGGACAGGATGTTTTAAATGCGATTGATCCTGGACAATTATTAATTAAGATCGTTCATGATGAAATCATCAAATTATTAGGTGATGATGATAACTCAATTCATTATACAAATAATGGTTTAACTACTATTATGGTAGTTGGTTTACAGGGTACAGGTAAGACTACACAGACTGCTAAGATTGCTTATCAAATGAAGAAAGAAGGCAAGAAGGTCTTAATGGTTGCTTGTGACGTAATTAGACCCGCTGCCATTGATCAATTAAAGTCTTTAGGAGCTTCAATTGATGTTGAAGTATATTCTAAGGGTATTTTTGTGAATGCTTTAAATACTGCTATCGAGGGTTTAAAGTATGCTAAGGAAAATAACTTCGATGTAGCTTTATTTGATACTGCTGGTCGTCTTCAAATCGATGAGACTTTGATGAAGGAACTTGAGGATATTAAGGCCGCTGTTAATCCGAATGAAATCTTGTTGACTGTTGATGCTCTTACTGGTCAAGATATCTGTAATGTAGCTAAGACTTTCAATGAAAGATTAGCTGTTACCGGTTTAGTAGTTACTAAGTTTGATGGTGATGCTAAGGGCGGTTCTGTCTTATCTGTTAAGGCTTTAACTGGTGTTCCTATTAAGTATACTGGTGTTGGTGAAAAGATTTCCGACTTGGATTCTTTCCATCCAGATCGTTTAGCTGATCGTATCTTGGGTATGGGTGATGTTGTTTCTCTTGTTGAAAAGGCTCAAGAAGAGTTTGATATGAAACAAACTGAGGAAATGACTAAGCGTATGTTGTCAGGTAAGATGACGATGGATGATATGTTGGCTACTATTGATCAAACTAAGAAGTTAGGTCCTTTATCATCTCTTATGGGCATGATTCCTGGTATGGGTGATTTCAAGGGTAAGGTTGATGATACTGAAGTAGATAAGAATTTTAAGATTACTAAGGCTGTTATTCAATCTATGACTAAGGAAGAAAGAAAAGACCCTAGTTTTATGAGAGGTTCTCATAAGCGTAGAGTTGCCAATGGTAGTGGTACTAGTGTTGATGATGTTAATAGGGTAATTAATCAATTTGAGAGATCTAAGAAGATGATGAAGTCTTTAAGTGGTCTAGCAAGAGGAATGTTTTAATTAATGAAATATTCTCTATTTATCTAGAGAACTTCGTTTAAATGATTATAGAGGTGATATCGATTATGAAAATGTATTGTTTTCTTATTGATATCATTTTTATTTTAGACGGTTGTTATATGTTAATATAAAGACAATAAGAAAGCGAACTAACTTAAGTATGCTTAGATTAATAAAAATGGCGATGATAGAAAGGAGCTTAAGATGAAAAGAATAATGATTTTATTCCTAACAGTGATATTAGTTTCTGGTTGTTCTATGAATAATAAAGAAGTAGATGGCGTGGAAAATGCTGTGGCTCCTAATGTCATGATTAATAATCGTTTGTATCATACTACAGGGGAATTATATGATGGTCGTCCTTTTTACAAGGCTAATGAAAACGACCGCAATCAACAATATGAAGTTGATGGTGTAATTACTTCAACAGTTGAAGGATACATGCTTCCTGAAAAGAATAATCAATCTAATTTTGGCGTCGACTGTGAATATCATTTTATTGATGATGAAAATATACTTGTTAAGACTGATGACTTGTGGATTAGATTTGAGTATAGTGATTAACTTTGAAGGTGTTAAGTAAAAATACTTGACACCTTGTTTTATTTATGTAATTATAGTTAAGGAAAAAGGAGGATAGTGTAAATGGTTAAAATCAGATTAAAGAGAATGGGTGCTAAGAAGTCTCCTTTCTATAGAATCGTTGTTATGGATTCAAGAGATAGAAGAGATGGCAGAGAAATCGAAGTTATCGGTAACTATGATCCAAGAAAAAATCCTGCAGTAGTTAATCTTAATGAAGAAAAGACTCTTGCTTGGTTAAATAATGGTGCTCTTCCAACAGATACTGTTCGTAATATCTTATCTAATGAAGGCATTATGAAGAAGTATGCTGATAGCAAGAAGGCTGGCAAATAATGATTGATCTTGAAAAAGTATTATTAAATATTGTGAAGCCTATTTGCGGTAATAGTGATGAGGTTATGGTTAAACAAATGGAATCATTAAATGATAATGAAATTCTATTATATGTTTATGCGCCTAGTAACGATATCGCAAGATTAATCGGTAAACAAGGAATGATGGCTAATTCAATTCGTCAGATGTTACAAGTAGCTTCTAGAATTGAAAATAAGCGCATTTCTATTAAATTCGAAGCACTTTAAGGATGAATTATTCATCCTTTTTTAATACAATTTTATATATGGAATATGTAGTTATAGGAAAAATAGTTAATACCTTTGGAATTAAGGGAGAGCTTAAGGTAGAATCACATACTGACTTTTTAAGTGAGCGTTTTAAGAAAGATTCTACTATTTATATTGGTGAAAATCATGAGGCACTTAAAGTAGCTTCATATCGTATGCATAAGGGCTTTGTTATGCTGTCTCTTGTTGGACTAGATAATATTAATCTAGTTTTAAAGTATAAGGACATGTATATTTATAAGTCTTTTGATGATATTAAGCCTTTAGGTGATGGCGAATATTATTTTAAGGATTTAATTAATTTAGATGTTTATTTAGATGATAAGCAAGTAGGTAAATGTATAAATGTGGAAGAGGGTAAGGCTTATAATTTCTTGAGAATTAAGAAAGAAGATGGTAAGAAATGCTTGGTTCCTAATCTTCCTATTTTTATAAAGAATGTTGATTTAGCTAATTCAAGAATCAATCTAACAGATAAAGCGAGTGGCTTATTATGAGAATAACAGTTTTAACTTTGTTTAAGGAACAGTTTGATTCTTTTTTGAATACTTCAATTATTTCTAGAATTCTTGAAAAAGAATTATGTGAAGTTAAGGTTGTAGACATAAGAGATTATTCTAAGGATAAGCATAGACATGTAGATGATACACCTTATGGTGGTGGTGCTGGCATGCTTATGAGGGCTGATGTCTTGGCTGATGCGATTAGGGCTAATAGAAATGATGATACTTATGTTCTTTTGACTTCCCCTAAGGCTAAGCCTTACGAAGAAAAGGACGCATATAGATTACTTGAAAAAGAGGATTTGATGATTGTTTGTGGCCATTATGAAGGGGTTGATGATCGAATTAGTGACTTTATAGATGAGAATGTTTCTATTGGCGATTATGTTTTAACTGGTGGTGAGTTACCTGCGATGGTAGTTATGGATTCTATCATGCGTTTGATTAATGAGGGTATTAGTAGTGAGAGTCTTAAGGAAGAGTCTTATACTGATGGTTTGTTAGAATATCCTCAATATACAAGGCCTTTTAATTTTGAAGGTAAGGAGGTTCCTTTTGTGCTTACTAATGGTAATCATAAGGAGATTAAGAAGTTTAATTTAAAGGGCTCTTTAAGAGAAACTTATTTATATCGTAGAGACTTATTAGAAAAAAGAGACTTGTCTAAAGAAGAAAAAGAATTATTGCAAGAGGTTATCGATGAGCTTGAACATTAAGGTTATTCTTTTTGATGTAGATAAGACTTTAGTTGATAGAGAATGTCTTATGTCAAATGAATTAAAAGATACTTTATTTAATTTAAAGAATAAGGGATATCTATTAGGTATTAATTCGGGTAGACCAGTTTTTTCTTCTTTAAGAGTGCTTAAAAAGAATGGGGTTACTGATTTATTTGATATCTTTTATGGTTGTAATGGCTTGGAGTTCTATGATACTAAGTCAAAACTAAGTACTTATTTAGATGAAATTGGTGTTGATACTATTCATGAATTAGATAAATTATTTCATGAGGATTATCTAGAATTATCATTTTATAAGGATAATAAAATTTTATGTTTAAATCATAAGATTAGTGATGAAAATAAGATTAAAGAGTGGGCAAGCCTTCGTTTTGTAGAGCCTAAGTATGTTGATTTTTCTAAGATTGATTATTCAATTCCAAAGCTTGTTATCTTGTTTAAGAAAGAATATCATAATCAAATAGTTGTTAAAGTTAATAATATCAAGAATGATAAAGTAGATATCTTCTTTTCAGGTGATGAATGTTTGGAAATAGTGCCTAGGGGCATAAATAAGGGTACTGCTGTGCTTGATTTAAGTAAGAAGCTAGCTATTAATCCTAAAAATATTATGACCTGTGGTGACGCTGAAAACGATCTTCCTGCCTTGTTGTTGGGTGAAGGAGTATTTGTCGGAAATAAAAGAGAGGATATAAAGTATTCTTGTGAATTTAAAGAATTAGCACAATTCTTAAATAATACATTAATGTAACAGAGGAGAAATTATGCAAAATTTTAATTATTGTACACCTACAAGATTAATCTTTGGAGAGGGTGTCATCAAGGACTTACCAAAAGTAATGAGTCATTATGGAAAGAAAATTCTTCTTACTTATGGTGGCGGTAGTATCAAGAAGATTGGACTATATGATAAGGTTTTAGAGCTTCTTAAAGGTTATGAAATCTATGAGTTACCAAACATTATGCCTAATCCAAAGTACAATCCAAGTGTATTGGATGGTGTAAAAATGTGTAAAGAACATAATATCGATGTTATCTTGTCTGTTGGTGGTGGCAGTGTTCTTGATTGTTCAAAGGCTATTGCCGGTGGTGCTAAGTATGATGGTGAGCCATGGGATTTAATTACTTATAAGGCTGAAACTAAGGATGCTTTACCGATTGTAGACATTATCACGCTTGCTGCAACAGGAAGCGAATATGATGCAGGTGGTGTTATTTCTAGAACTGAAACTAATGATAAGACATGTTATAGTGACCCACACTTGTATCCTGAAGTATCTTTCTTAGATCCTACTTATACTTTTACTGTTTCTAAAAAACAAACAAGTGCTGGTATTGCGGATGCGATGAACCATATTTTTGAACAATATTTCTGTGAAGATTCAACTATTCTTAATGATGGTTTCATGGAAGCAGGGCTAAAAAGTTTGATGATCAATGGTAGAAAGTGTCTTGATAATCCTGAAGATTATAATGCTAGAGCTGAGATGATGCTTGTTTGTACATATGGTTGTAATGATATTTATAGTCTTGGTAATAGCCAATCAGGATGGCCATGTCATGGTATGGAACATGCCCTAAGTGCTTATTATGATATTACGCACGGCGAAGGATTGGCTATTATTACACCACGTTGGATGAAACATATTTTAAGTGATAAGACAGTTGATCGTTTTGTGAAATATGGAGTTAATGTCTTTGGCATTGATAGTAACTTAGATAAGATGGAAATCGCTAATAAGGCGATAGAAGAAACTTATAAGTTCTATGAATCAATTAATATTCCTATGCATCTAAAAGATGTAGGCATTGATGAATCTAGAATTGAGACAATGGCTAAACATGTTGCGGATAATGAAGGATTAGAGAATGCTTGGGCTCCTTTATTACAAGAGGATATTGCGGCTATCTTTAGAGCTTCACTATAATAATTTAAGTGATAAAGTTCCGGTGTTGTTACTGCAAGTGAAAACCTGACATTGGTGGTGTCGGGTTTTCTTGTACTTATTTTTGGCTTTGTTGTTACTTAAATAGTAACGTTATCAATAGCTTAAGTGCTAAGGCGATAAGATCTACAAGTGCCATAGCTAAAGCTATTTGGAAGTCTTTCATATAAAAAAGTTCCAATTTTGTTGTTGCCACAAAGAAGCCTCTTCGTAAAAATATTTTCCTTAAAAAAACACAATGTATATTCATGTTTCTAATATATAATTGCCGTTAAACTTAAAATTTCTACATTTTATAAAAAATTAAAGTGATATACTGAAAGCGATGAAATGGTTCAATTAAAACCACAAGAAAACCCGACAAGTGCGAATGTCGGGTTTTCAATTGCTTCTTTGTGGTTAATTTACATTACTTAAATAGTAATGTAAACAATAGTTTTATAGCTATGGCAATTAAATCAACCACCGCCATAGCTAAAGCTATTTTGAATTGTCTCATGATGAGGTTCAATCAAAACCACAAAGAAGCGTAGAAGTATCTCCATAAAAGATCCTTCCTAAGAAACATATTTGATTATATTTCTAATATATTATTGAGATGAAACTTAAAAATTCCTACATTAAAATATACTTTGATTATCATATCCAAAGAACATCACTTTAGAATGTTGCTTTAACATCTTTAATGATAAAATATAGGTGAAAGTTCCGGTGTTGTTACCGCAAATGAAAACCCGACAGTACGAATGTCGGGTTTTCTTGTGCTTCTTTGTGGGCTTTTCTGTTACTTAAACAGTAACGTGATCAACAACTTAAGAGCTAGGGCTATCATATCCACAATCGCCATAGCTAAAGCTATTTTGAAGTCTTTCATTTATAGAAGTTCCATTTTTTGTTGTTGCCACAAAGAAGCGTAGAAGTATCTCCATAAAAGATCCTTCCTAAGAAACACAATGTACATTTATGTTTCTACTATATAATTGCCATCAAACTCAAAAAATCCTACACCATATTCAAAAATGTTGCCTAAATGGGTTTGACTATGTTATCATACTTAAGCGTTGTTCCGCTTTTCATGTTGATTATGAACAACATTACTACATGTTAAAAGGAGAAGAAAGATGAATTTAAATTTAGTAAATGAAATTACTAAGGATCAATTAAAGACTGATCTTCCAGAAATCAAAGCTGGTATGACAGTAAGAGTTGACGTAAGAATTAAGGAAGGCGACAAGTCTCGTATCCAAGCATTCGAAGGTGTTGTAATTAAGGTTCAAGGTAGTGGTATCGGTGAAACTTTCACAGTTAGAAAGTTATCAAGTGGTGTAGGTGTTGAAAGAACATTCCCTATGCATTCACCAGTTATCGATAAGGTTACAGTATTAAGAGTTGGTAAGGTTAGAAGATCTAAGCTTTATTACTTAAGAAGCCGTTCTGGTAAGTCAGCTAGAATTAAAGAAGTTCGTTAATTTGATTAAAAGAGTCGCCCAGTGCGACTTTTTTAATGTAATATATCAGTATGGGTAAAAAAATTATTGAAATTATTAAAGACTTTTTCCAAGTTGGAATAACCGCAATTATTGTTGTTTTTATTTGTTTTAAGTTTTTATTTATATCAGCACAAGTACATGGTACTAGTATGTATCCAACACTACAAACCAATGACCGTGGTTTTAGTTTTGTGCTTACTAAAAATCTTGGTATTGAACGCTTTGATATCTGTGTTATTGATTCGCCTAAGGCTAGTGAATTACTTGTTAAAAGGGTTATCGGGCTTCCTAACGACACTATCGCTTATATAAATAATATGTTGTTTATCAATGGTGAATATGTGGAAGAGGATTTCTTGGGTGATGATGTCTATACTAATGATTTTGAGATAACTTTAGGTGAAAATGAATATTTCTGTTTAGGAGATAATCGTCCTGTTTCTAAGGATTCTAGATATTATGGAACTTTTAGTAAAGAAGAGATTAAATCAACTCATTTCTTTGTATATTATCCATTTAATAGAATTGGAGTAAAGTAGATGAATATTACTGTATATTTAGGCGCTAATTTTGGAAGTGATCCTAGTTTTAAAGTAGCTTGTAAAGAACTTGGAACCTGGATTGGTAAGTCGGGTAATAATCTTGTTTATGGTGGATCTAAGTCTGGTTTAATGGGTGTTTTAGCTGAAAATGTTTTAAAAAATGGTGGTGAAGTTATTGGTGTTGAACCTCAATTCTTCATTGATCAGGGCTTGGAGTATAAAGAAATTACTAAACTTTATATTACCGAAGATATGCCATCTAGAAGATCTAAGATGATTGAACTTGGCGATGCGTTTATTGCCTTCCCTGGTGGCACAGGAACTTTAGAAGAGATTGCGGAAGTAATGTGCAAGGTTTCTCTTAAACATTTAGATGCACCTTGCATTGTCTATAACTTGAATGGTTATTATGATGATTTAAAGGCTTTATTAAATAAGATGATTGACTATGATTTATCTTCTAAAGAGAAACAAGAAAGAATCTTTTTCTTGAATAACTTAGAAGAAATAGTTGATGTGATAAATAAGTATAATGCAGTTGTCTAGGCAACTGTTTTCTTAACTTATGGTATATTTAAAGGTAGTGAGTGATAACTATGGATAATGAAATAAGGTAACAATAAACCGGTATATACCGACTTATGGAAAATTACTCATAAGCTTTCGTAAATAAAGAATTTTTTCTTTCTTATGTTAAATAGTAAAAATGATTAAAATTATTAAAACTTAATGGTAATTCCGTTTGATGGAAAACTAAGATTTTAGATATAGGAGATGATAAAAGTGACAAAAGATTTAATTGTTAGAAGTAGCAGTGCGGAATTCTTAATATTTGAAAGGCAAACACACGATAAAGGAATTCAAGTTAGATTTGAAGATGGTGATTTGTGGTTAACACAGAAAGCTATCGGAGAACTATTTAATGTGGACAGAACAGTAGTTACCAAGCATATTAAAAATATATATTCTGAGCTTGAACTGAATGAAAACTCAACTAGTGCAAATTTTGCACTAGTTCAAAAAGAAGGTAATAGAGAGATTACTAGGAATGTATTATATTACAACTTAGATATGGTAATTTCGGTAGGTTATAGAACAAATTCAGATAGAGCTATTCAATTTAGAAGGTGGGCAACTTATATATTAAAAGAGTTTTCAAAGAAAGGCTATATCATAGATAAAAAGAGAATGGCAAATGGTGCGTTCTTTGATGAAGATTATTACGATTCATTACTTGCCGAAATAAGAGAAATAAGATTATCAGAAAGAAGGTTTTATCAAAAAGTTACTGATATTTACGCAACAAGTGTGGATTATGATAAAAAATCTCCTACAACAATTAAATTTTTTAAAAAAGTTCAAAATAAAATGCATTATGCGGTATCGCATCAAACGGCTGCCGAAATTATATATAATAGAGCGGATTCAGAAAAAGAAAATATGGGTCTTACTTCTTGGAAAAATTCGCCAAATGGAAAAATAATAGAGACGGATGTTGTTATAGCTAAAAATTATTTATCTAAAGAAGAATTAGAAAGTTTAGAACTAATAGTATCAGCATTTTTAGATTTAGCAGAAAACAGAGCAAAAAGACACATTCCAATGACTATGGAAGATTGGTTTACAAGAATAGATAAATTTTTATTAGCAGATGATTTAGATGTATTGAAAGATGCTGGAAAAATATCACATGAAATAGCGTGCGATAAAGCATTAACAGAATTCGAAAAGTATAGAATAAAGCAAGACAAATTGTATAAATCAGATTTTGATTTGTTAGTTGAAGAAATTAATAAAACAGGTGAAGATAAATAGTAATTTGAAAGTGAGATGATATTTTTGAATAAAGATATATTATTGTCTAATATAGATAAAATTCATATTACTGAAATGGGTATTGATAGAATTAAGAAGAATCTAAAATTAGATACTAATGATGTAGTTGAATTTTGTAAAAATAAAATATTAGATAAGAATTGTGATATTTATAAGCAAGGTAAAAATTGGTATTGTGAAATTGATAATATTAAAATAACTATTAACTCTTATAGTTATGCGATTATTACAGCACATCTAATCAAATAATTTACAATTTATAAAAAGGAAGTGATAACTATGGATAATGAAAATAAAGTGACAATAAACTGGTATCCAGGTCATATGGAAAAGGCCAGAAGACAGATGGAAGAACAGTTAAAACTGGTAGATATCATCATTGAAATAAGGGATGCTAGAATGCCTTTGGCAAGTGGTAATCCTTTACTTGATGAGATGGCTAGTAATAAGGAAAGGCTAATCATTCTTAATAAGGCTGATAAGGCAGATCCTAAACAAAATGAATTGTGGGTCAATGGTTTTAAGAATGTTATTTTGTGTGATTCTTTAAATGAAAAGAATACTAAGAAGGTAGTTGATAAGGTTAAATTGATCTTGAAGGCGAAACTCGATAAGGCAAGAGAAAGAGGCATTCGTAAGAAGGTCTTAAGAGCCATGGTTGTTGGTATTCCTAATGTTGGTAAGTCAACTTTTATTAATAATGTGGTCAAAAAGAAGGTTGCTAAGGCTGAAAATAGGCCAGGTGTTACTAAGAATCTACAATGGATTAGAATCAATGAGGATGTAGAACTATTGGATACACCAGGTGTTTTATGGCCTAAAATTGAGGATCAAAACCAAGCTATGATATTGGCTTTATTAGGTAGTATGAACGATAAGATTTTAAATGAAGAATCTTTGGTTTATTTTGGTCTAAATTATATTAAAGATAATTATCCAGGTCTTTTAAATAAGCGCTATGATGTTGATGAAAATAGTGCTGATTTAATTAATGAAATAGGCTTAAAGAAGATGTGGCTAACAAGTGATGGCGGTGTTGATCGTCATAAGGCTTATAGCTTACTTTTAAAGGATATCAGAGAAAACAATATTGGAAGGATTACTTTTGAAAAATATGAGCCTGTTGAATGAATATGAAAACTTGTGTTTAGGCACAGATGATTTAGTAATGGGAATTGATGAAGCTGGTAGGGGTCCTTTGTGTGGGCCTCTTGTTGTGGCAGGTTGTGTTTTTCCTGTTGGTTATAATAACGAATTAATTAATGATTCCAAAAAGTTGAGCGAGAATAAAAGAGATATCTTATACAGCCAAATTGTTGAGGATGCTTTGTATTATTGCATAAAGATTGTTGAGCCAAAGGAAATTGATGAGCTTAATATCTATGCGGCTACTAAAAAGGCAATGAGCGAAATAGCTTTATCATATGATGTGAAGTATGTTTTAACTGATGCGATGCCGATTGTTGATAATGAAAAGGTTATTCCTATTATTAAGGGTGATGCTAAGTCTATTTCAATTGCAGGAGCTTCTATTTTAGCTAAGGTCACAAGAGACAAGATAATGTATGAATATGATAAGTTATATCCTGAATATGAATATCGTAAGCATAAGGGTTATCCTACTAAAAGACATTTAGAATTATTAAGAGAATATGGGGTTTTTGATATCTATCGTATGTCTTATGGTCCTTGTAAAGATCCAACTTTGAAGAAAAGAGGGTAGGAATTTTTCTTTTTCATCTCAATAATAGAGTATGGAAAATAGAAATAAATTAATTTCGCTAGCAATCAAGTATGCTGGCAACTATGACTTAATTAGAAAAGCTGTTGTCAAAAATGAAGATGTTGAGGAAAGGTTTTGTCCTAATGCGATAACTATTTTTGATGATGCTTATCCTATTGAATTATTTGATCTTAACAAAAGTCCTTTCGTTCTTTTTTATAGAGGAGACATCAGTTTATTAAAAAGAGATAAGATAAGTATTGTAGGCTCTAGAAGACCTTGTGATTATGCCTTATTTGCCACTGAAAAGTATGTTCAAAAAGTAAGGAATGAAAAAGTAATTGTCTCGGGTTTGGCTAAGGGAATTGATGCTTGTGCTCATAGAAACGCTAAGATGACAATTGGCGTTTTAGGTTGTGGCATTGATTATATTTATCCTGCTGAAAATAGGGATTTATATAAAAGAATAAAACAAGAGGGCCTACTTATTAGCGAATATCCTTTTAAGACTGCTCCTAATGCCTATCATTTTCCTTTTAGAAATAGGATTATTGCAGCTTTGGGTGAAGAAGTGCTTATTATGGAGGCTAAAAATAAGTCTGGTACTTTAACGACAGTTAATGAGTCTTTAACTTTGGGGAAAACGATTAAAGTTTTGCCTTTTACTTGTTTTGATGAAAGTGGTAAATTTAATAATCAATTAATTCAAGAGGGTGCTGAAATCCTTAAATATGAAGATATAAATTGACAAATAATAATTGTATGTGTAATTTATTGAAATAGAGAGCGTGATTGAAAAATGAAAAATTTAGTTATTGTAGAGTCTCCTTCTAAATCAAAGACGATTGAAAAATATTTAGGAAAGGACTATAAGGTTGTTTCTAGTAAGGGTCACATTCGTGACTTGGCTACTACTGGTAAAGAAGGGCTAGGAGTAGATGTTGAAAATGATTTTAAACCTACTTATGTGGTTTCTAAGGATAAAAAGGATACTGTTAAAGAATTAAAGTCTTTAGTTTCAAAGGCTGATAAAGTATATCTTGCGACCGACCCGGATAGAGAAGGAGAGGCTATTTCTTGGCACCTAGCTCAAGAGTTAGGCTTAGATGTTGATGATACAAATAGAGTAGTATTTAATGAAATTACCAAGAATACTATTTTAAATTCAATGGAAAATCCCCGTACTATTGATATGAATCTTGTTAGATCACAAGAAACAAGAAGAATACTTGACCGTATTATTGGTTTTAAGTTGTCTAAGTTACTTCAAAAGAAGATTAAGTCTAAGTCAGCGGGTAGAGTACAATCTATTGCGCTTAGAATGATTTGTGATCGTGAGAAGGAAATTGCGGCTTTTGTGCCTGAAGAATATTGGACTATCAAGGCTTTATTAAATAAGGGCAAGGATGAATTCAATACTACTTTGGCTAAGATTAAGGGCAAGAAGGCTGAAATTAAGAATGAAGAAGAGGCTAATAAGATTGTAGCTGATTTAAAAGAGCCTTTTGTGGTAAGAAGTGTAGTTGAAAAGAAGAAGAAAAGAGCTCCTTATCTTCCTTTTATCACTTCAACTCTTCAACAAGAAGCTTCTAGTAAATTAGATTTTAGCGCTAAGAAGACGATGATGTTAGCTCAGAATCTATATGAGGGTATTGATTTAAAAAATGAGACTGTGGGCCTTATTACTTATATGCGTACCGATTCTACTCGTTTATCTAATGAGTTTGTTAGTGCTGCCTATAGTTTTATTGAAAATGAATATGGTAAAGAATATAAAGGCTTTTATCGTGTTAAGAATGATGAATCAAGTCAGGATGCACACGAGGCTATTAGACCAACATCGCTTGATCATACTCCAGAGAGTGTCAAGCCTTATTTAACTAATGATCAATATAAGTTATATAAGTTTATTTATATTAGAGCCCTAGCTTCTTTAATGAAGGATGCATCATTTAATTCAGTAACTTACAACATTGAAAGTGGTGATTATTTGTTCACTATCAGTGGTTCTAAGCTAGATTTTGATGGTTTCTTGAAGATTTATAAGGATTATGATTCTAGTAAGGATGTTATTTTAAAGCCTTTAAAAGAAGGCGATGTTCTTGAATTAAAGGATACTGTTAAGGAACAACATTTTACTGAAGGACCAAGTCGTTATACTGAAGCTAAATTGATTAAAGCACTAGAAGAAGAGGGTGTTGGTCGTCCTAGTACTTATGCGACTATCATTGAGACTATTGTTAAGCGTAACTATGTTGAACTTAAGAAAGAGTCTGATAAGTCTAAGACTAAATATTTCTATCCTACAGAGCAGGGCACTTTAACTGATGAGAAGCTTAAGGAATTCTTTAAGCCAGTTATCAATGTTAAATATACTGCTAATATGGAAGATGGCTTGGATAAGATTGCTGAGAATAAGGAGAATAATCTTGAGTATTTAAGAAAGTTCTATGATGAGTTCCAACCTCTTGTAGATAATGCCTATGAGAAGATGGAAAAGAAAGAGGATGAAAAGACTGGTGAGAAGTGTCCAGTGTGTGGCAGCGACTTAGTTTATAAGGAAGGCCGCTATGGTAAGTTTGTAGCTTGTTCTAATTATCCAACTTGTAAGTATGTTGAAACAGAGAGTGTGGGAAGGAATTGCCCTGATTGTGGCGCTCCTTTGATTTATAGAACAGGCAGATATGGTAAGTTTATTTCTTGTTCTAGATATCCTGAGTGTAAGCATATTGAAAAGATTGAAAAGGAAAAGCCAGAGGAAGTTGGAAGAGATTGTCCTGAGTGTGGTAAGCCACTTTTGAAGCGTAAGTCTAGATATGGAACTTATTTTATTGGTTGTTCTGCTTATCCAAAGTGTAAATATATCGAGAATATCGAGGGTGAAAAAAAGCCAAGAGCTACAAGAAGTAAGAAAAAATGAGAGAAGTGATTGTTGTTGGAGCGGGTTTAGCTGGTTGTGAGGCTGCTTATAAGTTAGCTAAGCTTGGTGTGAAAGTTAGACTATATGAACAAAAGCCTGTTAAAAAGCACGAGGCTTTTAAGACTGATTTATATAGTGAACTTATTTGTTCTAATTCTTTAAGAAGTGATGATTTATATAATGCGGTAGGTCTTTTAAAAGAAGAAATGCGTACTCTAGATTCTTTAATCATGGAAGCTGCCGATAAGAATAGAGTTGAGGCTGGTAAGTCTTTAGCGGTGGATAGAGAAGGTTTCTCTAGGTATATTACTGAAAGAATTGATAATGAGCCTAATATTGAAGTGATTCATGAAGAATTTACTCATATTGATGAAAATATTCCAACTATCATTGCGGCAGGTCCTTTGTGTCAGGGCGCTTTATCTGATGAGATTAAAAGACTTGCTGGTAAGAGTTACTTATATTTTTATGATGCGGTTTCACCAATTGTAGAAAAGGATTCTATTGATTTTTCAAACGCCTATTATAAGTCAAGATATGATGAAGAGGGTGAGGGCGATTATATCAATTGTCCTTTGACTCGTGAAGAGTTTGAAATTTTCCATAGAGAAGTAGTAAACGCTAAAAAGATTGATGTTCATGATATTGATTCTGAGATCTATTTTGAAGGCTGTATGCCATTTGAAGAGATGGCTAGAAGAGGATATAAGACTTTATTATTTGGTCCTATGAAACCAGTAGGTTTGGAACATGATGGTGTTAAGCCTTATGCAGTAGTACAGCTTAGAAAAGATAATGCGATTGATACTTTATATAATATCGTAGGTTTTCAAACGCATTTAACTTTTGGTGAGCAATTAAGAGTTTTAAAATTAATTCCAGCTTTAAAGAATGTATCGATTGTAAGATATGGTGTAATGCATAGAAACACTTATATTAATTCACCTAAGGTAATTAATAATCATTATCAATTTATTGAGTATCCTAATGTTTTTGTGGCTGGTCAAATCAGTGGCGTTGAAGGTTATATCGAATCAGCGGCCAGTGGTTTGTATGCAGCTTTAAATATGTATAACTATTTAAATGGATTAAATGGTCCATATTTAGGTCAAGATACAATGATGGGTGCAATGGCTTCTTATATCAGTGATTCTTTGATTGATAAGTTAGTGCCTATGAATGCGAACTTTGGCATTTTTAAGTGTGATTTTAAGGGAAATAAGAAGGATAAGAAGGCTTATTTCGTGGATCATGCGTTAAGTGAAATTAGAAAATATAAGGAAGAATTTTTTAAATAGGTTGTTAATAAAATATTAATCTGCAGTATAATTTATATAGTTGTTAGTGAATATACTAACAAGGTAATTATGGAGGAAATTTTATGACACGTTTTACATTACCTAGAGACATTTATCATGGCAAGGGCTCTCTTGAATCTTTGAAGACTTTCGAAGGTAAGAAAGCAATGATCTGCGTTGGTGGTGGATCAATGAAGAGATTCGGTTTCTTAGACAGAGCTATTGGCTACTTAAAAGAAGCTGGAATGGAAGTTGAAGTATTCGATGGTATCGAATCAGACCCATCTGTAGAAACTGTTATGCGTGGTGCTGATGCTATGCTTAAATTCGAACCTGACTGGATCGTTGCGATTGGTGGTGGTTCTCCAATTGATGCTGCTAAGGCTATGTGGATTAAATATGAATATCCTGAAACAACTTTCGAGGATATGTGTAAGGTATTTGGCTTACCTAAGTTAAGAACAAAGGCTCATTTCTGTGCTGTTTCTTCTACTTCTGGTACTGCTACTGAAGTTACTGCTTTCTCAATTATCACTGATTATCAAAAGGGTGTTAAATTCCCAATTGCTGACTTTGAAATTACACCAGATGTAGCAATCGTTGACCCAGAACTTGCTGAAACAATGCCTAAGAAGTTAGTTGCTCATACAGGTATGGATGCTCTAACTCATGCTATTGAAGCTTATGTATCAACTGCAAACTGTGACTATACTGATCCTCTTGCTATTCATGCAATCGAAATGATTCAAAAGGATTTAGTACCTTCTTATAATGAAGATATGAAGGCTAGAGATGATATGCATAATGCTCAATGTTTAGCTGGTATGGCTTTCTCTAATGCATTATTAGGTATCGTTCACTCTATGGCTCATAAGACTGGTGCTGCTTTCGCTGACTATGGTGCTCATATTATCCATGGTGCTGCTAATGCTATGTATCTTCCTAAGGTTATCGCTTTCAATGCTAAGGATGAAACAGCTAAGAAGAGATATGGTGTAATCGCTGATTACATGCACTTAGGTGGCAACAATGATGATGAAAAGGTTAAGTTATTAATTGACTTCTGCCGTGGTATGAATGATCAATTAAATATCCCTCATTGCATTAAGAACTATGGTCCTGATTCTTATCCAACTGAGCAAGGTTTCGTTCCTGAAGAAGTATTCTTAGAGAGACTTCCTGAAATCGCTAGATTAGCTATCGGTGATGCATGTACTGGTTCTAATCCAAGAATTCCTACTCAAGAAGAGATGGAAAAACTATTGAAGTGCTGCTACTACGATACTGAAGTAGACTTCTAATAACTCTAAAATAAAGCGTTTGTCTTGAATTTCGTTCAAAATGAACGCTTTTTTATATTGAACTTAAAAAACTTGTCATATATAATAAATAGGCATTTGTATGCAATACACACACAGTGGATTCATTACTCCGTGGCGAAAGCTTAGTGATGATCGAAACTGTGGAGGAGAAACGGAAAGAGAGGAAATATTTAAAATGTCACAATTAGTTTCAATGCGTAAACTTCTAGAAAACGGTGTTCATTTAGGTCACCAAACTAGAAGATGGGATCCAAAGTGTAAACCATTCATCTACACTGCAAAGAATGGTATTTACATTATCAATCTAGAAAAGACTCAAGATGGTCTTGATGTAGCTTATGCTAAGCTAAAGGAAATCGCTGAAAATGGCGGTAAGGTACTATTCGTTGGTACTAAGAAGCAAGCTCAACAAATCGTTCTTGATGAAGCTACAAGAAGTGGAAGCTTCTACATCAACCAAAGATGGTTAGGTGGTACATTAACAAACTTCAGAACTATTCAAAAGAGAATCAAGAGACTTCTAGAAATCAATGAAATGGAAGCATCTGGTACTATTAATGTTTATACTAAGAAGGAAGTTGCTTTAATTCGTAAGGAAGCATCTAGACTTGAAAACTTCTTAGGCGGTATCAAGGATATGAAGAAACTTCCTGATGCATTAGTTGTTATCGATCCAATGGAAGATCACAATGCTGTTTTAGAAGCAAAGAAGTTAGGTATCCCTGTATTCGGTTTAGCTGATACAAACTGCAATCCTGCGTTTGTTGATTATGCAATTCCTGCTAACGATGATGCTGTTAAGGCTATCAAGTTAATGACTTCTTTATTAGCTGATGCTATCGTTGAAGCAAAGGGTGGTATCTTACAAGATGCTTATCAAGAAGATGAAGCTGAAAAGGATGTAACTATGGAAGATGTTATCATCAATGTAGAAAAGCATGCTGAAGAGCTTGAAAAGAGAAGAAAAGCAAGAAACGAAGAAAAGATGCGTCAACAAGGACAAAACAGAGGTCGTTTCAATAGAAACTCTGAAAGAAGATATATTGGCAAGAAGGACGCTGAAAACAGTGAAGCTCCTGCTACAGAAGAAAAGAAGGAAACAACAGAAGCTAAGGAGGCTGAATAATATGGCTATTACTGCTGCTCAAGTTAAGGAATTAAGAGAAAAGACTGGTGCTGGTATGCTTGATTGCAAGAATGCATTAAATGCTACTGATGGCGATATGGAAAAGGCTATTGACTGGTTAAGAGAAAAGGGTATCGCTAAGTCAGTTAAGAAGGCATCAAGAATTGCTGCTGAAGGTCTTTCTAAAGTATTAATTGAAGGTAACAAGGGTTGTCTTATTGAAGTTAACTCAGAGACAGACTTCGTTGCTAAGAATGAACAATTCTTAAAGCTTGTTGATACTGCTTGTAAGACAATTCTTGCTAGCAATGCTACAACAAATGAAGAAGCTTTAGCATTACCAGTAGATGGTAAGACATTAAATGATTTGTTCATTGATGCTACTGCTACAATTGGTGAAAAGATTGTTTTAAGAAGATTCGCTTTAGTTGAAAAGAGCGATAGCGAAATCTTTGGTTCATACATCCATATGGGTGGTAAGATTTCATGTCTTGTAGTATTAGAAGGTGGCGATGAAGCTTTAGCTAAGGATATGGCTATGCAAATTGCTTCTATGTCTCCAACTTATGTTTCAAGTGCTGATATGCCTCAAGACGTAGTTGAACATGAAAGAGCTGTTCAAACTGAAATCGTTAAGAACGATCCAACTTTTGCTGGTAAACCAGAAAGAGTTATCGAAGGCGCTATTAACGGTAAGGTTTCTAAGTCTTTAAAGGAAATGTGCTTAGTTGACCAAGAATTCTTCAAGGATCCAGGTCAAAAGGTTGCTGCTGTATTAAAGAGCGCAAATGCTTCTGTAAAGAGCTTTGTTAAGTATCTTGTTGGTGAAGGTCTAGAGAAACGTGAAGAGAACTTCGCTGAAGAAGTTGCTAAGCAAATGGCTTAAAAATTAATTTCAAGGACCTTTAATGGTCCTTTTATTTTGGAGGATGACATGTATAAAAGAATTTTATTAAAACTTTCTGGTGAGGCTTTAGGCAATCCTTTTGATACAAAGGTGCTTGAAAACATTGCAGAACAAATCAAACAATTAGTAAATGATGGCGTTGAAGTAGGTATTGTTGTTGGCGGCGGTAATATCTGTCGTGGTCGTACTTTTGAAAAGCTAGGCCTAGATAGAAGAAATGCTGATTATATTGGTATGGAAGCTACTGTTATTAATGCTCAAATGATTGAGGCTTCTTTAACTAAGATTGGTGTGAATGCTAAGGTCTTATCTACAATTGATGTTCAAAGAGTTGAAAAGTATGATACTGAAAAAGCTAATATCTTATTGGATAAGAAGACCGTTTGCGTATTTGGCGGTGGTACTGGTGAGCCATTCTTCTCTACGGATACAGCTAGCGCTTTAAGAGCTCAAGATATTCATGCTGAAGTTATTTTAATGGCTAAGAATGGTGTTGATGGTGTTTATACAGCTGATCCAAATATCGATCCTAGCGCAACTAGATATGATGAGTTAAGCTTTAATGATATAATTGAGAAAGAATTAGCAGTAATTGATTTAGAGGCTGCTAAAATCTGTAAAGAAAACAAGATCCATGCGTTTATCTTTGATATGGCACCTGAAAACAATATTGTGAAGGCTGCTAAGGGAAAAACAGTGGGTACAATCATTAAGTAAGGAGAATTTATGGAAATTAAACACGTTGAAGAAAAGATGAATAAGGCTATCGCAGCTTTAGAAAACAATCTAACTAAGGTTAGAACTGGCAGAGCTAATCCAAATTTATTGGACCATGTTGAGGTTAACTATTATGGCTGCCCAACTCCAATTAATCAAATTGCTTCTATTAGTGTTCAAGAGGGTAAAACTTTAGTTATTAAGCCTTATGATGCTAGCAGCTTAAAGGATATTGAAAAGGCAATTAATGCTTCTGATATTGGTTTACCACCTCTAAATGATGGTACAGTTGTTAGAATTACTATGCCTGTTTTAACTGAGGAAACAAGAAAAGGTTTCTGTAAGGATATTGCTAAGTATGGCGAAGAGACTAAGGTCGCTATTAGAAATATCAGAAGAGATGCAAATGATGAAATAAAGAAGGACAAGACTCTTCCTGAAGATACTGCTAAGGATTTACAAGACCAAGTTCAAAAGTTAACTGATAAGTTTGTAGAAAAGACTGATGCAGTTGCTAAGGCTAAAGAAAAAGAAGTAATGACAATCTAGTTTTATGAATACTTTAAATCATATCGCGATTATTATGGATGGTAATGGTAGATGGGCAAAACATAGAAATCTACCACGTACCATGGGTCATAAGAGGGGTGTTGAAAAAGTACGTGAGATTGCAATTTATGCTAATAAGTTAGGCATTAAGTGCTTAACTCTTTATGCTTTTTCTACAGAGAATTGGAAAAGACCAGAGAATGAGGTTAATTATTTGATGTCTTTGCCTAAGGTTTTCTTTAATTCTTATTTAAAGGAAATCATGGAAAACAACATCAAAATTGAGATGATTGGTGAGATGGAAAGAATTCCAGGTGAAGCTAAGTCAATCTTTGAGAGTGCTATTGAAAAGACTAAGAATAATACAGGTATGGTATTGAATTTTGCCCTTAATTATGGTGGCCAAAGTGAGATAGTTAGAGCTTGTAAATTATATGCTCAAGATTATAAGAATGGTCTTGTTGATGATGTAGATGAAGAAACTTTTACTAATTATCTATATACTAAGGATTTACCTGATGTTGATTTGATGATTCGTACAAGTAATGAACAAAGAATTTCTAATTTCCTTTTATATCAGTTAGCTTATAGTGAATTTATTTTTACAGATACACTATGGCCTGATTTTACATGTGATGATTTAGATAGATGTATTGATGAGTTTAATCATCGTACTAGACGTTTTGGTGGTGTAAATGAAACAAAGAATAATTAGTGCTGCAATCGCTGTTGCGGTTTGTATTTATCCATTAATATTTGGTGGCGTTAGCTTAAATATTCTAGTTACTTTAATTGGCCTTGTTGGCTTATACGAATATGTTAATTGTATTAAGAAGCCACTTAATTATCTTTTATTAGCTTTTAGTGAAGTTGTATATCTTATTAACTTATATTTTGGTGGTAAATATTTTATTCCTTCATTTTTAGCTTTAATTATCGCCTTATTTATAGTGGCAATCTACGATGAAAATATAACTATTAATGAAGTATTTGGTACTGTAGTGATGACTTTTATTATAAGCTATTGTATCTTACTAGTCATGAATTTATATGCTGGTGGCAATGGAGATGTCTTCTTCTATATTTTGGTTGCTTCATTATTAACGGATACTGGTGCATATTTTGTAGGTCGCCGTTTTGGCAAACATAAGCTAAATGAAAGAGTATCTCCTAAGAAAACTATTGAAGGTTCTGTTGGCGGTGCTTTGGCTGGTTTTGCTTGCTCACTATTATTTGCTTATTTTAGAGCTTTCTTTGGATTGAGCATTGGGCTTGTAATTATTTGTTCAATTCTCCTTCCAGTTATTTCTGAATTTGGTGACTTAGCTTTCTCTTTAATTAAGAGACACTATGGAATCAAAGATTTTGGCAACATCATGCCAGGACATGGTGGCGTACTTGATCGTATTGATTCAGTTATTTTCTGTTTAATGTTGTTTGCAATTTTGACTAATATATTATGATGAAAAATATTTTATTACTTGGTGCTAGTGGTTCTATTGGTACTCAAAGTATTGAGATTATCAGGGAACATAAGGATAAACTTTGTCTTAAGGGTGTTTCTGTTGGCAAGAATGTTGAATATCTTAGAACTTTACTAGAAGAGTTTGATTTAAAATTTGTTTATTCCATTGATAAACAGAAGGAACTAATGGAAAAGTATCCTAATGTTCATTTTTATTATGGAAATAACGGTTTAGAGCGCATTGTAAGAGAAGAAGACTATAACTGGCTAGAGAATGCTTTGGTTGGTTTTACAGGTTTTAAGCCTACTTTAAATGCGATTAGATGTGGTAAGAATATCGCCTTAGCTAATAAGGAAACTTTGGTAGCTGGAGGTGATATTATTAATGCTGCTGTTAAACAATATGGTGTCACTTTACTTCCTATTGATTCTGAACACTCAGCTATCTTACAGTGCCTACAAGGCCATAATAAGGAAGATGTTAAGAAGCTTATCGTAACAGCTTCTGGTGGTGCTTTTAGGGATAAGGATAGAAGTGAACTTAAAAATGTTACTTTACAAGATGCTTTAAAACATCCTACTTGGTCAATGGGCAATAAGATTACTATTGATTCAGCTACAATGATGAATAAGGGTTTTGAGATTATGGAAGCTCATTACTTATTTGATATTCCATATGATAAGATTGAACCAGTTATTCATCATGAATCAATTATTCATTCTATGGTTGAATATAATGACGGTACTGTAATTGCTCAAATGTCTTCACCTGATATGCGTTTGCCTATTAGATATGCTTTACTTTATCCAGATAATAAGGGTGATGATCTTGTTAAGCATATGGATTTTAGTGAATGTATTAATTTGAGTTTTAGAAAAGTTGATTATGCTAGATATCCTTTAGTTTTATTAGCTAAGGAAATTGGTGCTTATGGTGGAAACTTTGGTGCTTTATTGATAGGTGCTAATGATGAGGCTGTTGACTTGTTCTTAAATGGTCGTATTAAGTTTACTGAGATTGAACAATATGTTATTAAGACGCTTAAGCATGCTCATTTTGTAAAGAATCCTAGTGAGGATGATTTGATTTACTATAATGATTGGGCTGCTAATTATGTAAGAAATCTTTGGGCTAATAGTTAATGAGTTTATTTAATTTTATTTTATTTATATTGATGCTTATGGCAATTATAGTAGTTCATGAATTTGGGCATTTTATTGTTGCCAAGATGTTTAATATCTATGTTCCTGAATTTTCTATTGGTATGGGCAAGGCCTTATATCAAAGAAAGGGTAAGGAGACTACTTTTTCAATAAGATTATTGCCAATTGGCGGTTATTGTGCTATTGCTAATACACCAGATGATTTTGACGAAAAGATTGAGGTTGAAACAGAGAAGGTTGATGTTTCTAGAACTTTAGCTGGTATTTCAAAGTTTAAGAAGATTTTAATTCTTTTAGCTGGTGTAATCATGAATGGTGTTTTAGCGCTAGTTATTATGGCAATGGTTTTCTTATCTATTGGTCAAGTCGGTGTTTCTCCAAGTTCAAAGATTGAACAAGTGGTTGCTGATTCTCCTGCTGAAAATGCTGGTTTAATGGCTGGCGATTATATTAAGAAACTTGAATTTGATAATGGCTATTCAATGACTATCGATACTTATGGCGACTTAAGTGATTTTATGTCTTTGTATAAAAGTGGCGATATCACTGTTACTGTTGATAGAAATGGAGTTAATAAAACTTTAACTTTAAGTCCAGGTACCAAGGATGGTAATACTTACTTGGGCATCGCTTTTGGGACTTATGGGGTTGAGAAGGTAACATTTTTAAGTAGCTTTAAATATGGCTTTAATTATCTAAAGGAGATGACTCTACTATTAGTAACGATGTTACTTGGCTTATTTAGAGGTGTTGGACTAGATCAATTATCAGGTCCTGTTGGTGTTTATAAGGCTACAAGTGATGCGATTAATTCAGGTGCTATTTATTACTTTGTTTTAGCTGCATCATTATCATTAAATGTTGGTATCTTTAATTTGATTCCAATTCCAGCCTTGGATGGCGGCCGTATTGTCTTGACATTGATTGAGGCTATTATTAGAAGGCCTATTAGTAAAAAGGTAGAATCTTATATAATAGGTTTGTCATATGCCTTGTTCTTATTATTGTTTATTTATGTAACAGGACAAGATTTATTTAAATTATTTAGGTAGGAGTTATGTTTGTAAAATATTTGATTGTTTTTTTAGTTTCGATGGTTCCATTGATAGAATTAAGAGGAGCTATTCCTTATGCGATTGCATTTCATTTGCCACTTGTTGCAAGTTATTTAATTGCGATTGTTGGCAACATGCTTCCAGTTCCTATTATTTTCTTTTTCGCAAGAAAAGTACTTGAGTGGGGTAAGGATGTTTCTTTTAAGCCTTTTGCTAAGTTCTGTCGTTTCTGTATTGAAAAGGGTGAAAGAGGTAAACAAAAGCTTCTTTCTAAGTCTAAGAATGGTGTCTATGTTGCGTTATTCTTATTTGTAGGTATTCCTTTACCTGGTACTGGTGCTTGGACTGGTACTCTAGCAGCTTCTTTCTTAGATCTTGATTTCAAGAAATCGGTGTTGGCTGTAGTTTGTGGTGTTGTTTTAGCAGGTATCATTATGGGCCTTTTGTCTAGTGGTATCTTTGGTGCTATAAGTTTCATAAAGTAGGAGGGATTATTTATGAAGATTCTAGTTACAGGAGGAACTGGTTATATCGGTTCTCATACAGTTGTTGAACTTATCCAAAAGGGCCATGAATGTGTAATAGTTGATAACTTATATAATTCATGTGAGAAGGTATTGGACCGCATTAAGGAAATTTGCGGTGTTAAACCAACTTTCTATAATGTAGATATCAGGGATAAGGAAGCTTTAGAGAAAGTATTTATTGAAAACAAGTTTGATGCGGTAATTCATTTTGCAGGTCTTAAGGCTGTTGGTGAGTCAGTTACGATTCCTTTGACTTATTATGAAAATAATATTTCTGGTTCTATTAACTTATATGAATTAATGCAAAAGTATGATGTTAATAACTTGGTATTCTCTTCTAGTGCTACTGTATATGGTAACAGTTTTAAAGCTCCTTTTAAGGAAGAATATGGTAGAGGTACAACCACTAATCCTTATGGTACAAGTAAATTAATGAATGAAATCATTATTGAAGACTATTCTCATGCAAGAAAAGAATTGTCTGCAGTATTATTGAGATATTTCAATCCAGTTGGTGCCCATAAGTCAGGTTTGATTGGTGAAAAACCAAATGGTATTCCTAATAACTTAATGCCTTACATTGCTGATGTTGCCAATGGCAAGCTTGAATACCTAAGAGTATTTGGTGATGACTATGATACACCAGATGGCACAGGTGTTCGTGACTATATTCATGTAGTTGACTTAGCTAAGGCTCATGTACTTGCAATCGAATATGCCGATAAGCATAAGGGTTGTGAGACTATTAATATCGGTACTGGTGTTGGCTATTCAGTTCTTGATATCGTTAATGCTTATAAGAAGGCTAATAATATTGATATTCCTTATAAGATAGTTGAAAGAAGACCTGGTGATATCGCTACATGTTATGCTGATACTAAGAAGGCTTCTGAATTATTAGGTTTCAAGGCTCAATATGGTATTGAGGATATGTGTAAGGATTCTTATAACTTTATCAAGAAGAATCCTGATGGTATCAACTAATTTATAGATAAATTTATCGTTACAAAAATTGACAAAATTATAGACGTAAGTCTATAATTTTTTATATATGAAAAACCCAATTATTAGTGTATTAGATTCATTAGTTCCAATTAGTGCTTTAAATCAAGGTAAGGCTGCTAAGATTATTTCAGAACTAGGGCCTGAAGATGTTAAAATAATAGTTAAGAATAACGAGCCTATGGCTGCAATTATTCCTATTAGTAGATTTAATAAGCTTCTTGAAGCTGAAGAGAATATGGAGAAAAAATGACAAAGAAAAGAAAAGTAAGATACGATCGTATTGTTTTATTGGTTCTAATAGCAGTAGCTCTTATTATCGCTCTTGTTTTAGGCATCAAGATGATTTTAAGAAAACCAACTGTTGATGATAATCCTAATAACAACAATCAAATAGTTGAAAGCAATGATACAAGCTTAGAGCTTGTTTCTTATGATGTTTATAAAGATAAAGATAACTTATTAGGTTTTAATTTTGCGGTTATAGAATTAAAATTTAAGAATGAAAAGGGTATTAACTATGATTTTGGTAATCTAGTTACTGATGAAAATATCAAATTATCGGATACTTCTATGTATTCAAAGAAATTTAATTTACAAGAATTAGATATTTCTTTATTGAATACTGTTAATGGTGTAATTACTAGTGATAAGGAATATACAGCTAAGGTCTTTGTGCCTTTCACAAAAGAGAAATTAATATTGACTGATATGGTAAGTGGTAAGTCATTTACTATTGATGTAAGTAAGAATGAAAAAGATTTAAGTTCATTGAAGTATCAATCAACTGAATCTAATATTTCTTCTTCTAACTATAATCTTGATATATCTAATAGTTACGTTTCAGATATGATGACTAGAAATGGTCAGGACTATAATTCAAGTATGCTATGTATCTATACTTTTGATATAGATGTTAAATCTATTGGGGATAATATAAAATTAACTAGTGCTGTTTATAAGAAAAACAGTGATGGAGAATCTTATGATGCTTTGGATGCTAGCTATGCTTCTAGAAAGATAGATAACATTCTTGATAAGACTTTAAAGGTTGGCGATAAATATGCATTATTCTTTGAAGTATTTACAGATCCAAATGAGAAACAAGATTTTAGTGGTACTATTACTTTTAATTTCTCAGATGGCTCTTCTAAGACAATAGATACGGTGTTGAATTGATGAAGAAGTTATTTATAAAATTACTTGTTATATGTTTACTAGTACCATTTATTGGTACTTTTGAGGTTTATGCTCAAGACTTAAAAAGCTGTGGCTATGAAGTGGCTTACATTAATGATGATGGCAGTTTTAGCACTGAAAGCTGTTATAGCGATTTTGCTAGTGCAAAAAATAGAATGAAAGAATTAGGCGGCGATGTTGTTGTTAGACATGATTCTTCTTATTCATATACAAAAATTATTGCGATGAATTCGGGTATTGCCTATTCATATCCAAGAGATGGCGCTACTTTAAATATTTATCAGGATGTAAATAATCATTCGATTTACTATAAACAAACTTATGTGGCAAGACACTTTGAACTGAATTATCTAGATACTGAAAGATATTTAGGTGATGGTAGAGGTATGATTGAAACTAATATCAATGGTTTCCATGGCTTTACTGATTTAGAATATGTTGATTTGGTTCCTAGCAAATTTATTAGAAATGGCATTGCGATTACACTTGGTGGTAATAATCCTTATACAAATGAGGGAACTTTTACTTTTGTTCCTAAACAAAATTACTATGAAAGAAGAACAAGTGGCAATTATAGTGAAATTGTTTATCACATTTATAGAGGTTTTCCAGCTAATGGGTATGAACCTGTAAGTGAAGCAATTGTCATTGGTCCTGCGCCTAGTGATATGAACGAGGGCGTGAAGTACTATTCTTATGATGGTGTAAATTTCTATAGTGATAGTGATTTTAAGAATAAGAGCTTTACATATTATAATTATTATCAATTTTTACCATTAAGATCGAAGACTAATATTTCTGCTGATATTTTTAATAGCTATATATCTAAATATGATAATTCGGTTATGAGGGGCACAGGTC
>CAKUQM010000008.1 GCA_934675465.1 uncultured Erysipelotrichaceae bacterium
TATTATTATTCAGACCCCCAAGTTTGTCCCCCGGTTTAAACCCCCAAGTTACAAACCCCCAGAAAATTTGATTAGCCGGTAGTTTCCCTACCAACGATTGTGGCTTTATCATCTATATTCATCCCTAAGTAGTCCATTACTACTAAGAATTTCTCCCCACACATTTGACTTTATCCCCATTTCATCTATGTGCCTTAGTAGTCGAAACCGTAGTATTCATGCGGGTTTGATCCACATTTTGCCCTGTGTTGCCCCACTTTGCAGAACTCTGCATTATAGTAAAGCTGGAGTGCCATGACATAAAAGATTTTCTGCATCTACAGCACTGTATCCTTTATCACGAATTATATTTATTTCTTTTTCTAAATTAATTTACAAAAACCTCCAGTTGAATAGCATCGCTAATTGCTTCGCCATTTTTAAAATTTTCAGCATATTCTTCTATCGCAAGGAAGTCTAGTTGAAAAATCAATCTTCTATAATTATTAATTATCTCTTTATACAAATCAAAAGGTATTCTACTTTTTAAACGAATCAAGTCAACCAACAATCTTTCCTTTGTAGGCACTCTTATCATTACACCATCATATTCTAATCGAGTGAGCTCCTGTTCAAAAAGATTATCTTTCATAAAAAACTGTTTAACATTCTTATCCTTGATTCTTGCGTGATTTCTTCTAGTAGCTAAATTATATTCTGTAGGTATATAGTCAGTTAAATCATAATAGAAGCATGCACTGACTCCAGTAAAAATAGCATCCGGATACTTAAAAGAAATCAATTCTAATTCAGAATAATGTTCTTTATCAGAATAAACACCCTTTTCAATCTTAAATAATCTATTCTCAGCCAGTTCTTTCTTAATTTGATAATCAGAACCGTATTTATCTAAACATTCCTTATACGAAAACAACATATCAATCTCCTATTAAAGTAATTATACACATGAATTCGTATCGTGTGTATAATTACTTAAATTTTAAAGCTAAGTCATACTATTTCTCCTTTCATATCTTTATTGACAATAAAAGAAGAAATTCCTACACCAAACTGTAAAAAAGAGCAATCGCATAAGCAATTACTCAAATATTTTCTTATTAGTTAACACAATTATTAATGCCGCCACACTTATCATGGTACCCAATAGATACAAGTTAAAAGTACCAAAATATTTCATCATAAAGCCAAATGTTTGCGACAAAACAGCTTGATAAATCATATTAAAAGTTTGAAGTAAAGTTAGTGCTCTTGCGATACTTGCTCCACCATAGGTTTTATTAAGATACTCGATATTACCAACGATTGCACTAATTGCTAAAACACCATGCAAAGACTGTGCCAAAATAAAGACATAAATATTTCTTGTAAGAAAACATATTAGACATCTTAATACAACTGAAATACATGAAATGATAAAGGCTCTATGATAGCCAACTTTCTTGATAAAAGCACTTCCATTATTAACTACATATAATTCCGGAATAACCATAATGAAGGTCGCAATACCAATCATATTATCACTACAATGTAATGTTTCGGTTATATGAATACCCGCAAAAGTAGTCAAGGTATCTACTGTTGTGTTTGTAAATAAAGTAACCAAAACAATCACCAAAAATCTTTTATCCTTTAAAATGCTCTTGGTATTGGTATCTTCTTTTATTGCTTCTTTAGAAACACTTTCATTTTTAGGCAAAGTAGTAATAATTACACAACACAACAACAAAGATAAGATATAGAAGAAAACATAAGGACCACTATATCCTAGTTTATTCATAATTATCGCAATAAAAGTACTACCTACAATATAGCCAAAAGAACCATATGATCTAAGTTGATTAAAGCTCATCTTATATTTATTACAATATTCAACACTTAAACTATCACATATGCTTCCTAAATCTGTCTTAAAGATATAGATACAAACAGATAAAAGACAAAGCAATGGGAAGATACTTTGATGACTCCACAAGAATACGCTCAAAGCCGAAAAGAAACACAATATTGATAAAATTCTTCTATTAGAATACTTACCAGCCAAGATGCCCCATAAAGGAATAAAAGCCATCGATACAATAACACTAATAGATGAAATAAAGCCAATCTTAACCCCATCTAAACCTAAACGAGAATAATAAACATTCGCATATGGGAAAAAGACACCATATGAGATGTATAAGAATAAATATAATAATTTAAATTTGTTGTTGATGGTCTTGTTCATAATTAAACATCTATTAAAGTATATTACATTATCGATTATTTTTTAATAATTCCTTATAGAATTTAACAACCAAGCCTAACTTATCAATCGAAAAATTTTCATCATCATTATGAACACTAGCATATTGTTTTTTATCAATATCAATAGGCGCAAACCTAATTACCGCATCAGATAAATCATTAAAAAGACCTACCGCAAAATATGGTAAACAAGGTTCTCTTTAAACCTTTTAAACTCTTGGTGCCACCCTTTTTAACTAAATCATTGCCTTGAGATAGACCACATCTTTTAATTGCTCTACCACCAAATACAAGAAAATTTAAGCCTTCTTACAAGCCTCATCAGTCAATAAATACAACCAAAAAGTACGGTGTTTTAACAATTCTCTGATCTTCACTACGAAAGGATTTTTAATCTTCACTTCTTTCACTACTTTTGTCACAATACACTCTTACAATTATTTATTAAGTAAATAAAAAGTGAAATCAATCACTTCTTTAATGCCTATATTGTACCATGTTTACTAACTAGTTTATAGCTATTGTCAATTAATTCACTAATTAAATCGTCGCTTAAAGTATCATCTAAAACAATTGATATCCATGACTTCTTGTTCATATGATAGGCTTCATAAATACCTTCTATCTTTAGCAAATTATCCTTATCGTTTGGATTAATCTTAACATTGATAACTTCAATTAAACCAGATTTATTCTTATCAATCTTATTAAACGGGATATCCATTAAGATACCAAACCACTTATTATCTTTGTTTCGATATACACCATGATAAGGACTGCTTTTAAATGGGAAATCAGGACTTACACTATACTTTTTATAAATAAATTCATTAATTCTATTAGCTTGATCAAAGATATAAGTTCTTTTTGTACAAGTCTTATCTCTTATATCCAAGAGTATCCTTTCGTATTCACTTCTAATCTTTAGATTAAATTCACCACTTCTTTCGATTCTAAAATTGGCATATTCCTCATCAAAAGATAAGTCGATAATCTTGCCCGTAATATTTTTATCAACATAAGTAATAATTACTTTAAAAGTATTATCCAATATATCAACAGTATAAACGTAATCACTATTAAAATCATATTCTAACAGTTTATTTTCATCAATCAAGTAGCGATTAAAGATTGTTTCTTCTATTGTCATAATAATTTGCAAGTCCTTATAAATTTACTAGTATCAACACCACTTTCTAGATATCTTAACAAGATATTAGCGCAAGCATTACTATCACTATCAGCTCTATGATGATTTAAACAAATATCATAATAATCGCACAAATCATTAAGCTTATGACTAATACCAGGTAAAAGCACTCTGCCCATTTGAACTGTACAAATATAATGTACATAAGATTTCCAATCAATGTGATAAAAAGCTAAACACTTCTTTAAGACATTCATATCGAATGTTGCGTTATGTGCTACTATCATGCCACTACTAAATAAGGGCTCTATATTTTCCCAAAGTAAATCAAAAGAAGGTGCATTAGCTACCATAAATTCATCAATACCAGTTAACCTTTTATTGAATGAATCAAAATATGTCTCAGGATTTACTAACGAATAGAAAGAATCAACTATCCTATCATCTTCTATAATCGTGATACCAATGGCACTCATACGATCATTTAAGTGATTAGGGGTTTCTACATCAAATACAATAAAACGATTCAAAAAAATCACCTCTAATAAAATTATAAAACCAAAATAAAAAACTTCTTAACGAAGCTTCTTATTGTCCCATAGATTTCATGATTGCACGAATTTGTGCCTCAGAAGGTTTTCTACCCATTTGAGAGTACATTGCACGAATCATCTTTTCGTTGATTGGTGGATTTTCTTTGATTTGTTTCTCAAAGTAGTGTCTAGTAATAAAGAAACCAGCAACACCGCCAATCACAAGGCCTAGAACCAAATAACCAATTGATTGCCACATATATTTAAATCTCCTTTTAGTTAACAATTTTATGGCCTGATGAGGTAAATTTCCTGACGAATGGTCAGGTGGGCCAGCTATACTTGCCTTCAGGATCCCCACTTAAAGTAGGCTTTCAACACCAACAAGTAACGCGCTTAAGGTCCGAGTTAAAAGTGTAGGAATTTAACAGCTCACCAGGCATTTTTAATTATATACAAGTCAAAGTATAATACTAGTCTTGACTTTCTTGTGCAAATGGTGTTAATAGCTTGCGATAGATATCCTCAAGCTTAGAAACATCCTTATCGGTATAATTGCTGCCACCCCAAGTAGTACCAATTTGAGAACCTGTAATCTTACCATCAACAATCGTAACTACCTCTGGAGTTTGTAAATCTCTTTCGCCATTCTCATTCTCTGGAATAGTCTCATATAATACCTCATATAAAACGTCATAATTCTCAGTACCCAAAATAGGATAAGCATCTGATTGAGCATCAATATAATAAATATAAACACCCAACTCTTCAGCAACCTCATTTAGATATTGCATAGCTAATTGACAAGAATGACAACCAGTTCTGCTTAAGACAAAGACACCATAGCCACCCTCATCAACAGTTCTTTTAAGTTCTGATACAGTAGTACCAACAAACATATGCCCAGATGACTTTAAATTCTCATAACCTGACATATCAGCCTTATAAGTTTCAATCGCAAATTCCTTACTTAAATCGGGTTTTTCTTGTTTATTAGTACAGCCAAACAGTACAAGACAAATTAATAATATACTCAATACTTTTTTCATTAATAATCGATCCTTTCAATCTTTAAATCTTTATAGATTTTTTCTATCTGATCAAAATCCACTTCTTCATCTAACATTGAAACACCGCCCGCAATCGCATTACCATAACCAAAAAATTCAAGCGGATTAGCACCCTTTAGTTTTGACCATAAGATGCCTGCAATCATACCATCATTAGAACCGATTTGTAAATCTTTGGTATTTTCACATACATAGTAGCCACAAGAATCAAACAAATAACTCTTTGTATGAGCACTTGAAAACAAGAAATATTGAGCACCCTTTTCAATATATTCCCTACCAGTCTTAACGATATCTTCCTTTGAAGTACCAATATCATTATTATCCATCTTAACTAAGAATGGCTTATATGCACTTACCTTAGAAGTAATATAATCATCTGTATCCAAAATAACCTTAACATTATTATCAATCAAATCCTTAATCACATCACACATCTTATCAGCTAGATCTTTTTGAACATTACCACTCATAATCACGAAGTCATTATCATAAATTTGATTCATTCTGACCTTAAACTTATTAAATTCATCATCGGTAATCTTTGGACCTAAGGCATTTAAAGAAGTAGTCTCTTTGGCCATTAATTTAATATTGATACGAGTATTATCTTCAATTCTTGTGAATTGAGGTTGAATATTAACATAATCAGACAATAAAGAAATATAGAATTCCTTATTAAAACCACCCAAGAAACCTAGGGCAACTGATCTAATATTAAGTTTATCTAAAAACTTTGAAACGTTAACGCCCTTTCCTGCTGCATCATAAGTCTCTTCGTAAGATCTGTTTAAAGAACCAACTTTAAGGTCCTTTAGTTTCAAATAATAATCCAAAGAAGGATTTGTTGTTATCGTGTAAATCATAAAATCATTATATAATACTAGGATGAAAATCAAAAATTTATTTAAAGATTACAACGGAGATGACTTTGAAATAACAGGCCTTTCTACTAACACCAAGACAATACAACCAGGTGATCTTTTCTTATGTATCAAAGGAGCTACTATCGATCGCCATGATTATATTGATGAAGCTGTTAAAAATGGTGCAGTAGCACTAGTAACCTCAAAGGATGTAAATACAACAGTCCCTTATATCAAGGTAGATAATGTCAACGAAATCTATGAAACATTATATAGAGACTTCTATGACAATCCTCAAGATAAATTAACTCTAATTGGTGTTACAGGCACTGATGGTAAAACATCAACCACAACCATCATTCAAGAATTACTAGGAGATGATATCTGTGGTTATATTGGTACTAATGGTTATGCTTGCAGTAAGTTCAATAAAGAAACCGATAATACTACCCCGGGTATTGAATCAATCTATAGAATACTTGACGAATTTGTTAAAGCTGGATGTAAGTATGTAGCGATGGAAACAAGTTCTGAGGCCTTCTATTATGGCAGACTCAAAAACTTCCACTTTAGAGTTGGCGGCCTTACAAACATCGATAAGGAACACTTAAATACGCATAAGACCCTAGAAAACTATATTAATTGTAAGAAGATGTTATTTAAGCAATCTGATATGTCAGTCTTAAACAAGAATGATAAACATTTTGATGAAGTAGTAAAAGATATCACAAATTATAAAACATACGGTTATAGCGAAGATAATGACCTATATATTAAAGACTATGAGGTTAAACCAAACTGTACTCTAATCACTTATATCATCAACGATGAAGAAGTGAAAGTTAAATCTCCATTATTAGGCCAATTCAACATTGAAAACCTATCATGCGCCCTACTAATTGGTATGTCTTTAGGCTTTGATTTATATCATCTATTAAGAAACATTGATAAGTTATCTATCTCAGGAAGAATGAACTCAATTAATTTAGGACAAGACTTTTATGTTCTTGTAGACTATGCTCATACACCAAATGGCCTAGCTAGATTATTTGAATTTACTAATAAAC
Source organism: uncultured Erysipelotrichaceae bacterium (assembly GCA_934675465.1). Classification (GTDB taxonomy): domain Bacteria; phylum Bacillota_I; class Bacilli_A; order Erysipelotrichales; family Erysipelotrichaceae; genus Colivicinus. The sequence continues at coordinate 6,931 of CAKUQM010000008.1, forward strand.
TAGAAGTAAACAAAAAGATAGTTGTGACTGGTAATGCAGGTGAAAGAGATGCATCTAAACGTAAATATGTTGGTAAATTATGTGCCGATAATAATGACCATGTAATATTTACCTACGAAGACCCCCGCTATGAAGATCCATATAATGTCGTTAAAGACTTATGTGAACTCATCAAAGACAAAACAAACTATGAAACAGTCATTGATCGAGAAGAAGCTATCAATAAAGCTATCAACATGGCCAATAAAAATGATCTTGTCATGATACTTGGCAAAGGCAGTGAAGATTGGCAAGAAATTAAGGGTGAATTTATTGAATTCAGTGACATTGAAAAAGCTAAACAAGCTATTATGAAAAGGATGAACCATTAAGGCTCATCCTTTTTAACAATTATCTCAAATTTGCATTATAGTGCTTATTCAATTCTTCAAGAATCTTATTATGAGGTGCATCAACATCACTTGTCTTTAAAGTCTTGTTTGGATCTTCATAAACAATCTTCAATGATACAGACTTAGATCCTTCTTCAATATGTTCGCCATTATAGATATCAAATACTCTTACAGACTTAACTAGACTGCCACCAGCCTTCTTAACAAGTTTTAATAAATCAGCAGCCTTAACCTCATCCTTTAAGACAATAGAAATATCTCTTGTGATAGATGGATATTTACTGATTGAAGGAGCATGCGACTTAGCTGGCTTTGAATTAATCAATTCATCTAAGATTAATTCACAATAATAAGTATCCTTTAACTTGAACTTAAATTCAAAACTTGGATGTAACTTACCTAAAATACCAATCACCTTATTGTTCATCTTAATAAGACAAGAAACACCTGGATGGAAATGAGTAGTATCTAAGTCATTTTCTACAACACTTACTCTACCCTTTTCAAAACCTAACTTATCTAATAAGCCCATTACTAAACCCTTTAAGACATAGAAATCAGCCTTCATTGTTAGATGCTTAACTTCACTATTTAAATAAGTTCCATTTAAGACAACACCAAGTCTTTCTTCTTCATGATCATTGAAATAAACAGAAGACAATTCGTAGATATTAACATCACTATTATAGTGACCCAAGTTATAAGCTAAAGTTTCAAGTAGTGAATTCATTAAAGAAGTTCTAATATATTTACGGTCTTCACTTAATGGAGAAATCATCTTAACAGCTTCACCATTTACAAGTAAAGATTCATTCTTATAATTTTCACTAACTAGTGTATAAGTTCTCACTTCACTTAAACCGTTATACATCATATAGTTTCTGATATTACGACGCATTCTTTGAGCAATAGTCAAAGAACCAACAGTTTGAGGCATTAGAGGCAATGTTGACTTTAAATCATCAAAGTCAGTTAAACGACACACTTCCTCATCAATGTCTTCCCTAATTAAAATATCAGTTCTATAACTTGGTATAGAGCACAAGAAATGTTCACCATCATCACATTCAAACTTAAAGTCTAAAGCTTCAATAACTTCCTTAACTTCATCAATTGAATAAGTCTTGCCAACCAAATTATTCAAATGAGACAATGTTTCTTCTACTACAACCGGTGTATAGTTGTTACTACCTGCTTCAACTGTTTCCTCAATATCTTGAGCATCAGCATACTTGATTAATAATTCAACAGCTCTATCCATAGCCTTATTTTGAGCTAATGGCTCTAGACCCTTAGAGAATCTTGCAGCTGCCTCGGTTTGTAAACCTAAACGATTAGAAGTTCTTCTAATTTGAGCATGGTCAAAACAAGCTGACTCTAAAAGCAAACTAGTAGTATCATCTAATACCTTAGTTGCATCGCCACCCATGATACCTGCAATGCCAATAGGTTTGTTGTCAGATGTGATCATTAAATCACCCTTTTCAATCTTATATGTAAGGCCATCTAATGCTGTATATTCGCATTTTAAATCATCCCTAACAGTGATGTTATGATTAGGATTACTTCTTAAATCATAGAAATGCATAGGTTGACCTGTCTCTAACATTACTAAGTTAGAAATATCAACCAAGTTATTGATACACTTGATACCGTTAGACTTCAAGATTTCCTTAATCCACTCAGGAGACTCTTTTATAGTTACCTTATTAATAATCTTAGCTAAGAAATGAGGACAATTCTTTGACTCTAAACTTAACTTAAAATCACTTGGTGTACCAACATTACTAGCACCTTCAAATTCAGGAAGCTTGCATTCTCTTCTTAAAATTGCGCCCATTTCCTTAGCCATATAAAACATTGCCAAGCAATCAGGTCTATTGGCATAAATAGACATATCCAAGATTACATCATCATAGCCTAGTTTCTTTAGGATATTTGTTTCACCTACTTCAAATGAATCACCTAATTCTTCAATACCATCCTTTGAACAAGAACCATCTTCTAATAATTCTTCATCAACACCAAGTTCAAGTAATGAACACAACATTCCATTACTCTCATAACCTCTTACTACCCCCTTTTTGATAGTACCGCCAGGAAGTATTGCACCCTCTTTAGCCACAATTACCTTGATACCTTCTCTACAATTAGGAGCACCACAGACAATATCTAATACTTCAGTACCAATATCTACTGTAGTTAGATGTAAATGATCACTATCAGGATGAGGAATACATGTTAATACCTTACCTACAACTAGATTTGTACCACTACCAATTTTAGTTACTTCTTCCACTTCGAAGCCAGCCTTAACAGCTTTATCCATGATTTCTTGATAAGATAAATCACTTATATCAATAAATTTACTTAACCAATTTAAACTTAACTTCATTACTAGTTACCTCTCTTGAATCCATTTAAGAAACGAATATCATTTGTATATAGGTCTCTGATATCCATGATGCCATATTTTAACATCGCAACTCTTTCAATACCTACACCAAACGCAAAGCCTGTATACTTTTTAGAATCAATACCAGCAGCTTCCAAAACATTAGGATGTACCATACCAGAACCTAGAATTTCAATCCAACCAGTTCCCTTACACATAGAACAACCCTTGCCACCACAGTTATGACATGTCATATCTACTTCAAAAGAAGGTTCTGTGAATGGGAAGTATGATGGTCTAAATCTAATCTTGGCATCATTTTTAAATAGCTCATGAATCATTAATTCAAGAGTACCCTTTAAGTCTGATACAGTGATATTTTCGCCAATTACTAAACCCTCACATTGCATAAATTGATGTGAATGAGTAGCATCATCATCATCTCTTCTATATACCTTACCAGGGCAAATAACCTTGATAGGTAATTTATCATGATCAGTCTCTAATACTCTCATTTGAATAGCTGTAGTTTGAGATCTCAATAGACGATTAACATCAACATAGAAAGTATCTTGCATATCTCTTGCAGGATGACCCTCGGGAGTATTTGCACGAGTGAAATTATATTCATCATATTCGAGTTCTGGACCTTCAGCTACGTTATAGCCCATACCAATAAAGATATCTTGTAGTTCTTCTTCAACTAAAGTCAAAGGATGAAGAGTACCAGTAACAGGTGTATATTCATCTAGTGTGATATCAATCTTTTCTTTCTCTAGTTGTAACTTCAATAAAGCATCATCAAGCTCTTTCTTCTTATCTTCGATAGCACTTGTTACACTTGTCTTTAAGTCATTTACAAGTTGACCAAACTTAGGCTTTTCTTCAGGGCTTAAGTCTTTCATTTGGCTCATTAAACCTTGAATCTTACCTTTTTTAGAAAGATATTCAATTCTTAGTTCTTCTAACACTTTACTGTCTTTAACTTCATTAATAGCCGCTAAAGCTTCTTGCTTAAGGCTTGTTAAATCGTTCATTCAAAATCCTCCTTACAATAAAAAAACCGCGACTAGGAACGAAAAATCGCGGTACCATCCTAATTCAGCATATGCTGCACTTATAACTATAACGCGTTACCGGGGCAAGCCACTATATAAAGGCGAATTCACTTACCTATCTTAAAGGAGCTTACACCATCCTCCTATCGCTTTTAAGAATCAATAAGATACTACTTCTTTAAACGTTTTTACAACAAATATCATAACATGAAAGAAATATTAAAAAAAGATGACCGAAGTCATCTTTAGTTAATTAAGCACCAAAATCTACTTTAATACCAGGACCCATATTGCTAGATAATGTTACACCAGTAATATAAGCACCCTTAACAGCAGCAGGTCTAGCCTTTACGATTGCACCAGCAAGCGCATTGAAGTTTGATTCAAGATCCTTTGCATCAAAGCTAACCTTACCAAGAAGACAGTTGATGTTACCATCCTTATCAACACGGTATTCAACTTTACCTTTCTTGATTTCAGCAACAGCACCAGCAACATTTGGAGTTACTGTACCAGTCTTAGGGTTTGGCATTAAGCCCTTAGGACCTAAAATCTTACCTAACTTACCTAATTCACCCATCATATCAGGAGTAGCTACGATTACATCGAAATCGAACCAACCACCCTTGATCTTATCAAGGATTTCCTTATCGCCAACATAATCAGCGCCAGCATTCTTTGCTTCTTCAGCCTTAGCACCTTGAGTAACAACCAATACCTTTTGGCTTCTACCAGTACCAGCAGGAAGAACCATAGCGCCACGGATTTGTTGATCAGCATGACGAGGATCTACATTTAAGCTAAATGATACTCTAACTGCAGCATCATATTTTACACTGCTTGTCTTCTTAACTAATTCGCAAGCTTCAGCAGGTGCATATTTCTTGTTCTTCTCAAAAAGAGATAATGCATTATTATAACCTTTAGATCTTTTCATGATTAACCCTCCACTTTAATGCCCATGTTTCTTGCAGTACCTTCAATGATCTTCATTGCAGATTCTACATCATTAGCATTCAAATCAGGCATCTTATATTCAGCAATTTCTCTTAATTGAGCGCTAGTAATAGAACCAGCCTTAACTGCCTTTGGTGAACCAGAAGCCTTAGAAATACCAGCAGCCTTCTTTAATAAGAATGCAGCAGGAGTTGTCTTTAGCACGAAATCAAAAGATTTGTCTTCATATGCAGTAATAACAACAGGAACGATATCGCCATGTCTGTCCTTTGTTAAGTCATTGAACTTAGTACAGAATTGAGGCATGTTGATACCAGCACTTGCAAGAGCAGGACCTGGTTTAGCTTGACCAGCTGCAAATTGCAACTTACAGATTTTAGCAACTTTCTTTGCCATATTTTTCCTCCTTATGGTTGTGGGATTAACGGGGTAGTTGCACTCCTTCCACAGACTAAATAATTATATGGTTAATTCGCCTATTAATCAATAGTAAATTTAATGATATGAGAGCCTAAACGACTAGAATCAATAGCCAAATAAGCCTCACCCTTCTTCTTAGTCTTAATATAAGTACCTGTCATACCACCAGTTGTATTAATCACATCAGGTCCAATAATCTCAATATTATCAGAACAAGTTAGATATAATACTTCGTTCGCATATGGTGCTAATTCGTTATTACCATTTAAAACTCTGATTCTAATTGAGGCAACATCATATGTTTTACCTTCCTTTAAATGTTCGCTGGAAGTCTTAACTTCTAAATGTAAATCCCATGAAGGACCCTTGGTAACTGACTTAACAACTTCACCATTTTTAATCGCATCAAAACGATATTTGAAAGCTTCATTACCCCAGCCACTACAATAAACATCATATAGACGTGTAGCTTCTAACATCGTGATATGATTGAACAACATCACCTTAAACATCTTAAATTTATATTTAAATGGTAAATGATCAACACCATACTTCAAGGTTGCCAATAGACATTCCTTAATTTCATCACAAACATCTTCAGGATAATCTTCTCTTTCCTTGATTAGATCGCCAATAAAGTCATCAATATCAAAACATGGGTGTGGCAAATATTTATATGTCACCCCAGGATAAAATTGTTTTACAAACTTGCCATTCTTATAAAGTTTGATTGAATCTGCATTAGAGAAAACCTTAACATCCTTATTAATACCACCTGGATACTCACCTATTTCCATTGAAGAAGAAACTTCAAGCACTGGTGCATCATCACCCTGACTTGCATAAACAGCGGCTGCCATCTTAGGATTTCTAAAGAAATCCATTACACCATGGTAACAAATAGTATCACCAGAGCCAAAATTAGCATGAGTATTATAATCAAACATACACCAACCAGTACCACCAGCTACCCCATCTTTTCTATAGATATCATTTAATACTTGCATATGTCTTAGCGCATGCAAATTACGATGAGGATAATCGTCAATAGACTTCGTTGGAAACATATGGCCATTATATTCAGAAATATAATAGGCCTTATTCATATCAGGGGTAACCTCTTTCTTATCCAAGATACCATCATGTTTAAAATTACCCGCAAAAGAGAAATCGTTAAAAGTATAAACATCTTCTAAAAGATTTGACTTTCTTAAATATCTAACACCACCTGTTTGACGATACTTATCTAAAGAATGAGCCACCTCATTAGTCTTTGTATAGAATTCATCATCATCCTGTGATTCGTTGATTCTAACACCCCACATAATAATACTTGGATGATTACGATATTCAACAATCATATCTCTTGTATTGATAACTGCTTGTTGTTTCCACTTCTCATCGCCAATATGTTGCCAACCAGGAATTTCGGTAAATACTAGCAAGCCCCTTTTATCACACTCATCAAAGAAACTATGAGCTTGAGGATAGTGAGATGTTCTTACAATATTACAAGCTAATTCATCTTTTAAGATTCTTACATCCTCTCTTTGCATAGAATCAGGCATTGCATAGCCAACATAAGGATAACTTTGATGACGATTTAAACCCCTTAATTTGATTCTTTGACCATTTAAATAGAAACCATCAGCCTTAAACTCAATCGTTCTAAAACCAACATTCACCCTATATTCACTCTTGCCAAGTTTTAACACCACTTCATATAACTTAGGATTATCCAAGTTCCATTCAGTAACGTTATCCATTTTTATAGTATAGTTATCTAATAATTCATAAGTACTTGAATAAATTGATTCACCATTATCCAAAACACTTATATCAAGTACATCCTCACTTGCACCATTAACAGTTAAAGAAATATCTAAATAATAGCCATCATCATTTTTAACCGGTGCAACGTAGGCATCTTCAATAAAGGCATTTGGCACAATATCCAAATAAACATCACGATAAATACCACCATAACATAAGTAATCTATAGAATGACCAAATGGTGGAATATTCAAGGTCTCATGACTATCTAGCTTAACAACTAATAAATTATTCCCTTCTTTTAAATAATCGGTTAATTCCACCTTAAAAGAAGTATAACCACAACCATGGGCCTTTAATAACTCACCATTAAGGTAAACCTCGCTCTTATGAGCCGCACCCTCAAAGACCACAAAGACCCTTTTATCTTTATAAGAATTTAGATACTTAATATTAGTCCTATAGCCGGCAGTCATTTGATAAGACTTAACATCAACATAATTAAAAGGTATCTCTTTAAAAGTATGTGGTATTCTTACCTTAGAATACTTGTCCTTTCCTTTTAAAAAGTCATCATTGAATTCTTCACAAAAATAAAAGCTGTCATTTAAATACTTTCTCATAACTCGATACTTACTTCCCCATCATCATATTTGACACAAACAACATTATTGTTTAAAGTAATAGCTTTTGCCTTACCTTTTAAATTCTTAATCTTATTATATAAAGATAATTTATATTCATCATATTTACCAATATCATCACTAGTAAATAAGAGAGAACCAAACAAGCCATTGATAATAGCTAACTTTTCCTTTTCTTCCTTAGTCAAAGAAACATGCTTATCTCTTAAAATAAAAACATCAGGATCATTCAAGAAAGCACGACCATCGAGTTGTCTTCTAAAAATAGTATCAACCATTGTCCTTTTTGTAGAATTACGTTCATTATGCATATGCTTCATATAGAAAACATCATCATATTTTAATGACACATCACAGCCCACTCTACAATAATCTACTTTGCCAAAAGCTGAAGCTAAAGGTACCCCACAACCAAGAATTAACTTATCAGTGCATAATTGTCTTAATAAGTTCATACCATCAGCCATAATCATGCCTCTTGGCTTATCTTTCCTATTTAAGACACAGGCTGAATATAAGAAATCAAGCTTAACTAAGTCAAAGCCCCACTTATTAAAAACAGTATCAAAGACTTGTTTTAAATATTGTCTTACCTCAACTTTATAAATATCCAAGGCATAGAAAGTGCTCCAGTTACAACCACAGGCATATGGATTACCAGTTTCATCTTTAACCAACCAATCCTTATGGTTTTTATAAATATCTGAATTCTTTTCTGCACTAAAAGGTGCCAACCAAATACCAGCTTTAAAACCTTTATCGTGTATTGTATTTACTATATTTTCTAAGCCATTTGGAAACTTATTAGTATTAATATTTAACCAATCACCAACATAAGTTTGATAACCATCATCAATTTGAAAAACATCAACATCACTCAAACAACTTAAATCATTAAGTAGTTTTTTCTCTGTAATATTTTGATAGTGATTGTACCAAGAAGTATAGCCAGTAACAGGATTCGTGCCCGTGCCCGGTTTATCAATCTTCAACATTTCAAAGTACTTATCAAACACCTCATCTTCCTTGCCATTTAAGATACAAAAATCAAGCGCAACAAAAGAATCATAACATTCATAGCCTTTTAAATCAGGAATGATGATTAATTGATCATGATCATAGACAAAACGGGTGAAACAAAAATTTTCATTTAAAGAACCAAGCAATTTATAATCATCATTATTTCTTACATATAGATATGACCAACCATGATTATAACCTTCGATGTTTGGATATTCCGCAAAGTTATAATCACCATAGCGATCAAAATGATATTTCTTTAAAGTGAATGGCTTAAATGGCACTTCATTGATACCAGGATTTTTAGTGTTCTTATCACTTTCATAAGAATAAGTCCAATCTTGATAACCATTAAAGAAAATGCGATCATCCTCTTCAAGCACAAAATGGTTTCTTAATGAAACCTCTTGTATAATTAATTTCTTCTTAGGATATAACTTCAAAGTAATCCTATTATCAGTAACATCGACAAGATAAGCTAAATTATCATCTTGTTCACTTATCTTTTCATCAATATCACCACTTAATCGATAAGTCTTATCAGCTAATAAATAATCGATTGTAAGTATCATAACTATTTAGCCTTATAGAAACAACGATTATCCATGGCAAATACTCTAGTAGAGAATTCACCAGGTTTAACATCAACTAAAGCCTTATTAATAATCTCGACCTTAGCATCAATATTATCAATATAAGTCAATAATTCTGCCTCCAATGTTTCAGGTAAAACAGGAGAACCATATTCATGTTGGCCGTGGTGAGCTAAAATCATATGTCTTAGTAACATCAATTCTTCACTATCTTCTAGTTTTAATTGCTCGCCAACTTCTAATAGTCTGGCATCCATGATTGAAATATGACCTAAAAGCTTACCCTGAACAGAATATTCAGACACAAAAGGGCTCACAAATTCTTCAATCTTGCCTAAGTCATGTAAGATAACACCAGCCAATAAATAATCCCTATTAGCGCTAGGATAGATATCACATAAGGCATTCGCAAGCTTAATCATACCCGACATATGAGTAGCTAGACCACCAATAAAGTTATGATGAATCTTGCTGGCAGCAGGATAAATATATACATCATTGTCATAATAATTAAGCATCGCAATGACAATACGAGAAATATTATCATTCTTAATCATATTTACCGCATCACCAACATCCTCCCTTAAAACATCCCTAGGAATAGGAGAAGCACTAACGAAATCCAACATATCGATATCGTTTTGACTTACCGGTAATACTTTGATTACCTTAGCTTGTAAGTTATTACGATACATATTAATTTCTAAATCAAAGTTAAATACTTTGCCAGAACACAAAAGTTTTTCAACTTCACTTTTAACATCCCACATCTTCGCATCAATTGTCTTAGAACTATCTTGAAGTACCAAAGACAAATAAGGAGCACCGGTATTAGTTACACCCTTTACAAGAGATGAGACTAGAAGGTTTGTATTGACGTGTTCACCTTCTTTAAAATCTTTTACCAAAATCTTTTCCATATTTATAACTCCATTTCATTGATCAAAGCATATATATCATCATAGCCAAAGCCTTTATTAGCTAAACTTAAGTAAATATGATTTCTAAGATCAGTTCCAGTATATTTTCTAGAATACTTTTTCAAAGCCTTATTTGCTTCTTTTCTAATAATTTCCTTTTCTTGTAGTAAAGAAGTAGAAAAATCAAGAGAAGACATAGCTTCTTTACAAATATTATACTCAAAACCATCATTTAAAAGTTTACCCATTATTGCGGTTTTCTTTGCGTTATATGATTTATTAGTAATGATATTTAAGTATTTATTAGCCTTCTTTATAGCTAATGCTAATTCATCATTATCTTGTACAACTAAAACTCTATCAATAATTTCATCAGACACTCCATCATGTGCAAGTTTTATCGCCATCTTCTTTTTAGAATATAGATTAGCCCTTAAAGAATTAACCTTACCACTTGCATATCTGTAATCATCTAACAAGCCCTTCTCAATTAGTTCATCAATAATTAAAGAAGCCCTATCCCTATTCAATTCATATTTACGATATAAGTATGAATACATCATCTCAATAGAATAATCAGAATTAGCTAATCTCTTTAGACAAGAACGATAAGACAGAGCATAGACTTCCATTTCTTTTAAAACATTAAAATTTAATTTAGAAAAACGACTATTCTTTCTTAAACCCATATTTGCATACGTATCCATTGAAATAGTAAGTTTTTCATTATCATCATTAAAATCTCTTAAAGTTAATTCTACACAATTATCCTTTAATGTGGTCTTTTCAATCACATAAGAGTATTTATAATCTTCTAACGCTTCCTCATAAATTCTTATCGAACTCGCTCCAAAGGTATCCGCATCATAACAGTCTACCGATGCCATACAGGCCTCTTTCATGTTATTTAATTCATCTTTACTTAAAGAATCAAATTTTTCTATCGCCTCATAGATATCCTTATTAAAGAAATAACCATTTTCATTTTCTTTAATCAAACCTTCTAAAACTTCATCATGTCTTGCTAACACTACTAAACCACTAGATAAAGCTTCAATATATGTCATACCTTGGGTTTCACTAGTTGAAGCACTGATAAAACCATCAGCCGCCTTGTAATAATTAACAACCTCATCAAATGGTTGCTTACCCATGAAATAAATATATTTTTCTAAATTAAGATGCTTAGTTAAACTTTTAAGTTCTTCCAAAGATGGTCCCCCGCCAACTATCATTAATTTAACTTTTAGATTATTTTCTTTAACCAAACTGAAAGCCTTAATAATTTCATCAATTGACTTCTCTTGGGCAATTCGACCCACAAAAACTAAAAGCTTTTCATCCTCATGTAAATTAACTAGACTTTGAATTCGATAAACCTCATCAAAGTCAGTATTCTCATCCTTAAATCGATTAAGTTCAACACCTGTTGGCACAATATCAATAGGTGTCTTAACTCCATATGATGTAAGCATCTCCATGGTCTTTTTAGACGGTGTAATAAGTTTAACGCAATTATCACAATATAATTTAGACCAACCCACAACAAGCTTCTTTAAACCCTTATCTAGTCTTCTTGAATTAATGAAGTTAACATAATGAGTATAATCTTCGTAAGTTGTATGATATGTTCTAACTAAAGGAAGATTTAAAGTAGAAGCTACAATATTGGCAAAAATACCAACCCCAAATTCAGTCTCTGCATGAATAATATCTAATTTTAATTTCTTTAATTCTTCAATAAATAAGAAATGAACTGGTGAAGTAATGGCATAACCGTATAGTTTTTTAATCTCAACACCAGGTAATCTAATAATTTTCCCCTCTATCTTAACTTTATTGATCCCCTTATAAGTACAAATGACATAAGCATCATGACCATTTTTTTCTAACTGTTTTCTTAATAACTCAACAGAAGAAACAACCCCGTTTATATCAGGTAAATATGTATCTGTAAAAATTCCAACTCTCATTCTTAGATTATATCAAAAAGAAAGAGAACTAGTCTCTTTCCTCTTTCTTAAATAATTTTTCCTTAACTCTATTAGTGATTTCCTCATCCTTATCAGGATTAGCCTTAAGGAAAGCTCTAACAGCTTCTTGACCCTGGCCAATCTTTTCACCATTATACGAGAACCAAGAACCAGCCTTTTCGATAATTCCTAATTCAACACCCAACGAAATGATTTCAGATACATGAGAAATGCCCTCACCATAATAGATTTCAACCTGACATGTCTTAAATGGTGGTGCCACCTTGTTTTTGGAAACTTTAATATTCACCTTATTTCCAACAACATCACTACCATTTTTGATTGCCTCCGACTTTCTTACCTCAATTCTAATAGTTGAATAGAACTTCAAAGCACGACCACCTGTTGTAGTTTCAGGATTGCCAAACATAACACCTACTTTTTCTCTTAATTGATTAATAAAAATAGTTGTACAATTATTGGCATTCATAGCACCAGCTAATTTACGCATAGCCTTAGACATCAAACGAGCATGTAAACCAACATTGGCATCGCCCATTTCACCATCCAATTCAGCTTGTGGTACAAGTGCAGCAACTGAGTCAATAACGATCAAATCAATAGCGCCAGATTTAATCAATACTTCAGTAATTTCTAGAGCTTGTTCACCAGAATCAGGTTGTGACAAAATCAATTCATCAATATCAACGCCTAGTGCCTTAGCATACTTTGGATCAATCGCATGTTCTGCATCAATAAACGCAGCCCTACCACCATCTTTTTGACAAGAGGCAATAGCTTGTAAAGCCAAAGTAGTCTTACCACTTGACTCAGGTCCATAGATTTCGATAATTCTTCCTCTTGGTAAACCTCCAACACCTAAACAATTATCAATCGCTAATGAGCCTGTAGAAATGACATCAATATCAACATTACCTCGATCTCCAAGTTTCATGATCGCGCCCTTGCCATATTGCTTCTCAATTTGTTTTAAAGCTTCATTTAATAGTTGATCCTTCTTTTCATCAACATTTACTTCTTTTGGCATAATTTCCATCCTCCTGTTATATATTTGACGACAAAATCAAAAATTCCTACATTGTTTTGAAAATATATTCCTTAACTTGGGCAAAATATGAGTATCCGCTTAAAACAGACACAAAAGCTGCACACCAAATTAAGATTGTAGAAACAGGAATTGAAACAAGTTCAAATGGTAGATTATTCAATAGAGTAAAGATAATCGCAAACATTTGAAGAACAGTCTTTAATTTTCCCATCTTACCAGCCGCAATAACCACACCATTACTAGAAGCAATCATACGACATCCATCAACAATAGTATCTCTTAAAAACATCAAGATAATAGGAACTACTGGAACAGCACCCTTAGATACAAAGATAATAAGAGTAGCATTCACTAGTAACTTATCAGCGATAGGATCACAGAACTTGCCAAAAGTAGTAACAAGATTTCTACTTCTAGCTAAGTGACCATCTAGATAATCAGTAAAACTTGCAATACAGAATATCGCTAAAACAATGATATTCAATAAAGACAAAGAAACAGTTCCAATTTCATACACAGGGAATTCAATTCCAAATGCAGAATATGGAAATAGCCAGATAAGAACCAATAGTGGAACTAAAATGATTCTAATTACAGTTAATTTATTTGGTAAATTCATGACGTTATTATACACTTTCTATTTAATTCTTAAAACTATGAATAGGAGCAGGAATTCTACCCTTTCTACTTACAAAACCACTACAATCAAATTCATTGACCTTCATAATAGGCGCATAGCCTAAAAGACCACCAAATTCAACTGTATCACCAACATCCTTGCCAACAACCGGAATAATTCTTACAGCTGTTGTCTTTTGATTAATCATACCGATAGCCATTTCATCAGCTATGATGCCAGAAATGGTAGAAGCACTAGTCTTGCCGGGAATGGCAATCATATCAAGTCCTACTGAACAAACACAAGTCATAGCCTCTAATTTCTCAAGACTTAAGGAACCAAGCTCTACTGCCTTAATCATGCCCTCATCTTCGCTTACTGGTATAAAAGCACCACTTAAACCACCTACATAAGATGAAGCCATAACCCCACCCTTTTTAACTTGGTCATTTAAGATAGCCAAGGCAGCCGTAGTACCTGGAGCACCAACTCTTTCTAAGCCCATTTCTTCTAAACAATTGGCAATACTATCACCAATAGCAGGAGTTGGAGCTAAAGACAAGTCAATAATCCCAAACGGAATATTTAAGGCCTTTGAAGCCTCGTGAGCAACCAATTGGCCAACACGAGTAATCTTGAATGCTGTCTTCTTGATAGTTTCACACAAAACTTCAAAGCTTTCACCCTTTGTTTCCTTAATGGCATTTCTTACAACACCAGGGCCACTGACACCAACATTAATAATCGCATCAGCCTCACTAACACCATGGAAGGCACCAGCCATAAACGGATTATCATCAGGGGCATTTGTAAATACCACAAACTTAGCACAAGCTAAAGAATCATTGTCTTTTGTAAGCTCTGCTGCTTCCTTGATGATTTCACCAACAAGTCTTACCGCATCCATATTGATACCGGTTTTAGTAGAACCGACATTAACACTTGAACAAACTCGCTCAGTTTGGCTTAAGGCACTAGGAATAGATCTTATTAACAACTCATCAGATTTAGTCATGCCCTTATTGACAATAGCACTAAAACCACCAATAAAGTTAATACCCAAGGTCTTAGCTGCCTCATCTAACGTTTTGGCAATCTTTACATAATCATCAATTGTCTTAACACTACTTGCACCAATCAACGAAATAGGTGTAACCGATACTCTTTTATTTACAATTGGAACTCCGAATTTATTTTCAATATTATTGGCAGTCTTTACTAAATCTTTCGCAACACTTGTAATCTTGTTATAGATATTTTGACATAAGATATCGACATTTGAATCGATACAATCGATTAAAGAAATACCGATAGTAATTGTTCTTACATCAAAATTCTCCTCCGAGATCATCTTATTAGTTTCATTTACTTCTAATATGTTCAGCATATTTTCACCTAAATACGATGCATCGCATCAAAGAAATCTTCATGTTGCATCTTGATATCTAGCGCTAATTCCTTACCTAATTCATTTAATTTTTCTAAGACAACACTAAATTCATCCTTCATATTATCGATATTCACAATCATCATCATATTAAAAAAATCATTTGTGATAGTTTGAGAAATATCCATAATATTGATATCTTCCTTCGCTAATAAGTTACAAACACTGGCAATAATGCCAACCTTATCCTTACCAACTACAGTTATAATTGCTTTTTGCATGTTTCCTCCAAAAGTTAAAGGGCAACTATGCCCTTTAATCATTATATATTATTTGAAATATTTAACACCTGCTTCAAAAATCTTTTGGTCCATCTCACCATAAATATTCTTGAAACGATTATCGCCCTGTCTTTCACTATGGCCCATCTTGCCCAAGACTCTGCCATCCTTAGATACGATACCCTCAATAGCCATCATAGAACCATTTGGATTAAATGGAGATTCCATAGTCACATTACCACTAGGATCAACATATTGAGTAATCACTTGACCATTATCAAACAATTCATCCAAGACATGCTTAGGAGCCACAAAGCGACCCTCACCATGAGAAATAGGAATTGTGTGAATATCACCTACACTCACATTAGCCATCCAAGGAGACTTAACACTAGCGATTCTAGTATCCACCATTTGTGATAAGTGACGTCCAATTGTATTAAATGTTAATGTTGCATCATCATCACTCATCTCTTTGATATGACCATCAGGCAATAAGCCCAACTTAATTAAAGCTTGGAAACCATTACAGATACCAATCATCAAACCTTCACGATTATCTAATAAATCATCAATAGCGGCCTTTAATTTTGCATTTCTCAATACAGTAGCGATAAACTTACCAGAACCCTCTGGTTCGTCTCCGGCACTAAAGCCACCTGGAAGCATCACAATTTGTGAACTTCTGATTGCCTTTTCTAATTCATCAATAGACTTTTCAATATCCTCAGCAGTCTTATTTCTAATAAGCACTAACTCTACCTTAGCACCAGCTTTTTCAAAAGCACGCTTAGAATCATATTCACAGTTAGTACCAGGGAAGACAGGAATAGTAACCTTCACCTCATCATAAACCTTTGATGCATGGATAATTCCTCTTTCGGTACAATTGCCAACTCTAACTTCATCAGTTAAAGCCTTCTTAGATGTTGGGAAGATTTCTTCTAATGTTGAAGTATGAGCCTTATATGCCTCATCTAAGCTTACTGTTTCATTTGAATATGTAATAACAGATTCATCAACGGTATCACCAATTAGTCTTGCATAATCGTAAGCTAAATCATCAACTTCAACGATGATATTGCCATAATTTTTAAGTGTTAAATCATTTAAAGATAAATCTTCGTTTAACTTGACACCAACATTATTACCGAAAGCCATCTTATAAACAGCTTCTAAAATACCACCATCCTTAACAGTATAAGCACTATAGATCTTCTTATCAGCATTTAATTTCATGATGAAATCATAGATTTCTTGTAGCTTATCAAAATCATAGATACCAAATTCATCCTTTGGTAAGACAAATTCATAAAGTTTATGATTAGCACTCTTTAATTCAGGAGAAATAACATCCTTAACATCAGCACCTGTAATCGCAAAAGACACAAGAGTTGGAGGTACATCTAAATCTTCAAAAGAACCAGACATAGAGTCCTTACCACCAATAGAAGCTAACTTTAAGGCACTTTGAACACGATATGCACCTAATAAAGCGCTAAATGGCTTGCCCCAACGCTTAGGATCTGTTAATAACTTCTCAAAGAATTCTTGGAAAGAGAATCTAACAGTACGATAATTACCACCCATTGCGACAATCTTAGCAAGTGATTCAACAACTGCATAAATAGCACCATGATATGGGGACCACTTAGAAATCTTTGGATTATAGCCATAAGCCATCATTGAACAAGTTGTTGTCTCTTTTCCTAATACTGGAATCAAGGCACACATACCCTCAGTCTCAGCTCTTAAAGTCTTACCACCATATGGAGATAAGACAGTGCCATTGCCGATTGAAGAGTCAAATCTTTCAACTAGACCCTTTTGTGAACAGACACTTAAGTTACTTAAAATATTTAAAGATGTATCTCTAAAACTATCCTTTACTTCATTTTCAAATACGTCTTTATCAAAATCAGGTAGACTTACATAAATTTTTTGATGTCTACTTGCACCATTCTTATCTAGGAAATGTCTATCAATATCAACAACTGTTTGACCTAAATAATGCATAACTAGACGATCATCATCAGTAACAGTTGCTACCTTAACAACCTCTAAGTTTTCATTGTGACATTCCTTAACAATTTCTTCCATATCACATTCATTAATGACAATAGCCATTCTCTCTTGTGATTCAGAAATTGCAAGTTCAGTACCAGTTAAACCCTCATATTTTTTTAATACAGCATCTAAATTGATATCTAAGCCATCAGCTAATTCACCAACCGCAACACAAACGCCACCAGCTCCAAAGTCGTTACATCTAACAATCTTTTCAGATACTTTAGGATTTCTAAATAATCTTTGAATCTTTCTCTCTTCTACCGGATTACCCTTTTGAACCTCAGCTCCAGCAGTAGTTGTTGTCTTTAATTCATGAGACTTAGACGAACCAGTAGCACCACCAATACCATCTCTACCAGTTCTGCCACCAATTAGTAAGACAATTTGATCTTTTTGAGGTTCTAGACGCTTAACTTGAGCCTTTGGTGCAGCCGCCACAACGGCACCAAGTTCCATTCTTTTAGCTACATAACCCTCATCATACACTTCATGAACATAACCAGTAGTTAAACCAATTTGGTTGCCATAAGAAGAGAATCCATGAGCCGCCTCCCTTGTAATCTTTCT
Source organism: uncultured Erysipelotrichaceae bacterium (assembly GCA_934675465.1). Taxonomy (GTDB): domain Bacteria; phylum Bacillota_I; class Bacilli_A; order Erysipelotrichales; family Erysipelotrichaceae; genus Colivicinus. The sequence goes on from CAKUQM010000008.1 coordinate 25,069, forward strand.
TTGAGGTAACTTACCCTTTAAAGTCTTATCAATAGGTGTACGAGGATCGCCAGAACCCGTGATTCTCATTGATTGATATACATAAGCTCTTCCAGATAGCGGATCTCTAATAGCACCACCTAAACATGTAGCAGCACCACCAAATGGTTCAATTTCAGTTGGATGGTTATGAGTTTCATTCTTAAACATCAACAACCAGTTTTCATCACCCTCACTTGTGTGAACTGTTAATTCTACGCTACAAGCGTTGATTTCCTTAGAAACTTCTAAATCTTCTAAGTAACCAGCCTTTCTAAGTTCTTTCATAGAAATAGTAGCCAAGTCCATTAAAGTCAAAGGACGCTTAGTATCCACGCCATATACAAGATGTCTAGAACTCTTATAATTTTCAATATCCTTTTCTAGAATCTCTTTAAAAGTACCATTTTCAATTTCAATATCATCAATAATAGTCGCAAAAGTAGTATGACGACAATGGTCTGACCAATAAGTATCTAAAACCTTTAATTCAGTTTCTGTAGGATCACGATGTTCCTCACTCTTGAAATACTCTTGAGAAATCTTTAAGTCATCAAAGTTCATAGCCATGCCATTTACCTTGATATATTCTCTTAATTCTTCATCAGAGAAATTGATAAAACCAGAAATGATAGGTACTAAAGGAATATCAACTTCCCCGTCTTTTAAGCTAAGTGGCTTATCTAAACTAGCAAGTCTTTGGTCAACTGGATTGATTAAGAACTTTTGAATTTTATCTAAATCTAAGTCTTCACCAACTACATCAAATAACTTTGCACACTTTACCTTAACATCATTAGCTCCTGTTAGAATGGAGAAACATTGTTCACAAGCGTCTGCTCTTTGATCATATTGACCAGGTAAGAATTCAATCGCAAAAGTAGTACCAACACTAGGATATTCTTCCATATAAACATCATCAACCATTGGTTCACTAAGGATAGTTTTAATACCAGTCTTTAATACTTCTTCGCTAACACCCTCAACATCATAACGATTGATAATACTAAGATCTTTTAAATTATCAAGCTTTAGTTGGACTCTAAGGTTTTCTAAGACTCCCTTAGCTTCAACCGCAAACTCTTCACGTTTTTTTACATAAATACGAAATACTTTACTCATAGTTCTCCCCTAATTTAAACCAATATCTTTACGGTAATACTTACCTTCAAAATCAATTATTTCAGCTGCCTTATAAACCTTAGCACGTGCTTCTAGTAAGTTATTACCCTTAGCACAAATATTTAAGACACGACCACCATTTGTCACTAGCTTATTATCTACAATCTTAGTTCCTGCGTGGAAAACAATAATATCATCATCAAGCTTATCTAAATTCTTAATTTCTAAGCCCTTAGGATAAGAACCTGGATAACCACCACTTGCTAGCACTAGGGTACAAACAGTATCATCATTCCACTTAACACTAATATCTTTTAAGTTCTTAGTACTTGTTGCATACATGATGTCAAACAAGTCACTTTCGAGTCTTAACATAATTGATTGAGTTTCTGGATCACCAAAGCGTACATTGAATTCAAGTACCTTAGCCTTGTTATTATCAATCATTAAACCAATAAAAATAACACCACGATAATCTATTTCATCTTCTTTTAAACCCTTAATAAATGGTTTTAAGATAGAATCCAACATTTCATCATCGAAGTTAGGCATAAATGGATTTGGAGAAACCGTACCCATACCACCAGTATTAGGTCCCTTGTTGTTGTCATGGATTTGTTTATGATCCTTAACAGTAGGCATAGGAATAATAGTTTCACCATCTGTAAAACATAATAAAGAACATTCAAAGCCCTTTAAGAATTCTTCGATAACAAGTTTAGAGCCTGCATTATTTAAAGCACCATCCAACATGAATTCTTTTAAAGTCTTTAAAGCCATTTCTTCATCTTCACAAATCACAACACCCTTACCAGCAGCCAAACCATCAGCCTTGATAACTAGTGGATATGTGAAGTTTTTTAAAGATTCAAGCCCATTTTCATAATCATTCACCTCAATATACTCAGCAGTAGGAATATGATGACGTTTCATGAAGTCTTTAGAGAAAGCTTTTGAGCCCTCTAAAGTAGCAGCTACTTTAGTAGGACCAAAGACCTTGTGGCCATGACTTTCAAGCAAGTCAGCAAGCCCCATACAAAGTGGAACTTCAGGTCCAATGACAGTAAAGTCAATCTTTAAATCTTCAACTGTCTTTAGGATAAAATCTAAGTCTTCAACGCTTCCATTAATTAAAGTAGCAATCTCACCCATACCGGGATTACCTGGTAGACAATATAATTCATCTACTTTACTTGATTTATTTAATGCATAAGTGATAGCAGCTTCTCTACCACCGCTTCCAATAACTAACACTCTCATATATTCACCCATTAATGTCTGAAATGACGATATCCACTAAATACCATAGGGATGTTTAATTTATTACATAAGTCAATACTATCTTGGTCTTTTACACTGCCACCTGGTTGAATAATTGCCTTAATACCTGCTTCAGCTGCCACTTGTACACAATCATCAAATGGGAAGAAAGCATCACTTGCTAATACAGCACCATTAAAGTCCTTATCAGGATTATTATGGATAGCATTTTCTAAGGCCCATACTCTACTTGTTTGACCACCACCGATAGCCAATGTCACACCATCTTTAACGATACAAATGGCATTTGATTTAACATATTTAACTACACGCATACCAAATTCCATGTCTGATAGTTGTTGTTCACTTGGTTGAGCATTAGTAACAACCTTTAGTTCATCAAACATCTTAGTATTTAATTCTTGTACAAGAACATTGCCCTCTAAATACTTAATATCATACTTAGCATCTCTAGCATCCAAGTTCTTAAGCTTTAAGATACGTAAATTTTTCTTACCCTTTAAGATTTCCAAGGCATCATCATCGTAGTCGGGTGCTGCAACAATCTCTAAGAAAATAGAATGCATCTTTTCGGCAGTAGCCTTATCAACCTTATAGTTACAAGCAACAATACCACCAAAGATTGATTGAGGATCAGCCTCATAAGCCTTCATATATGATTCATAGCCAGTCTTGCCGATTGCTACACCACATGGAGTTGAATGCTTAATAGCAGCTGTTACAATTTGATCGCCAAATTCTCTAACACAGGCAACAGCACCATAAAGGTCATTGACATTATTAAATGAGATTTCCTTGCCATGAAGTTGTTCATAGTCTAATAGAGTATGTTCTACATATGTATCTCTATATTTATTTGCAGCTTGTTGTGAGTTTTCACCATATCTTAAGTGTTCAACTTTCTTAAATGATAAGTTCAATGTTTCAGGGAATTCATCATGACAAACACTTGCGAAATATCTAGAAATCATCGCATCATAAGCACCTGTTGTTGTATAGGCCTTATATGCAAGATTTAATCTAAAATCATAGTCATCTGTACCATTTTTAATAGCTTCTAAAACATTGTCATAATCTTCAACCTTAGTAACAATTAAAACGTCCTTAAAGTTTTTAGCAGCACTTCTAATCATAGAAGGACCACCAATGTCGATATTTTCAATCATATCTTCCATTGGTTTATGAGCCTTTAGAGCCTTTTCGAATTCATATAAATTAACACAAACCAAGTCAATTGGGGTAATACCCATTTCTTCAACAGTCTTAACATGACTTTCCACGTCTCTTCTAAATAACAAGCCACCATGAACCATGGGATGCAAAGTCTTAACACGACCATCTAAGATTTCAGGAAAACCTGTTACATCATCAATTGCGATAGCCTTAACACCCTCTTCTTGAAGTTTCTTTAAAGTACCACCAGTTGAAACAATTTCATAGTCTAGTGCTTCTAGACCCTTACAAAATTCAACAATACCAGTTTTATCAGTAACTGAAACTAAAGCTCTTCTCATTTAATATTTACCCTTTCGCCTACTACTTCTAATTTATTATCACAATATAATCTAACCGCTTCTTTTAAAATTTGATGTTCAACCGTTAAGACGATTTGTTGCATCTCTTCTGGGGACTTGGCACTTGATACATCAATACTCTTTTGAATGATAATTGGTCCACCATCTACTGTTCCACTTACAAAATGAACAGTTGCCCCACTTACCTTAACTCCTCTTTTAAAAGCTGCCTCATGGACGTGGAGACCATAATAGCCCATGCCACAGAATGATGGGATAAGTGATGGATGAATGTTAATAATACGATTTTCATATTCTTTAATTAATTCATCACTAATAATCGCAAGATAACCAGCTAAGACAACAAGTTCAATACCTTCTTCTTTTAATGTCTTTAAAAGTTCATCTTGGTCCTTGATGCACATGTTCTTGATACCAGCCTTTTGAGCTCTTACAAGACCATAAGCATTCTTACGATTAGAAATAACAAGTTTAATTTCTCCATTAATAGTTCCTAAATTAAACTCGTCAATTAAAGCTTGTAAATTAGTACCACCACCTGATACTAATACGGCAACTTTTACCATGTTAATTCAACACCCTCTTTATCAGTAACTTCACCAATAACATAAGCTTCTTCATTAATATCTTTTAATAAAGATAAAACGGTATCAACATCACTTGGATCTAGTGCCATCACAAAACCTACGCCCATGTTAAATACGTTGTACATTTCTTTTTCTTCAATCCCGCCCTTTTCAGCAATCAAATCAAAAATCTTAGGTCTTGGGAAAGATGTAGTGTCAATCTTAACACCTTGACCACTCTTTAACATTCTTGGCAAGTTCTCATAAAAACCGCCACCAGTAATATGTGACATACCCTTGATATCAACATTATTATTTAATAAGTGTTTAATAGCCCTAACATAAATTTTAGTAGGAGTTAATAACTCTTCACCAAGTGTCTTGCCAAATTCTTCATAGTATTCATTTAAATCAAGCTTAGCATCTTTGATTAAAACTTTACGAACCAAAGAGAAACCATTAGAATGACAGCCACTTGAAGGTAGTGCTACTAATACTTGTCCAGGAGCGATATTTTGACCATCTAATAATTTAGACTTTTCAACTGCACCAACACAGAAACCAGCAATATCATAATGATTTACATCATACATATCAGGCATTTCAGCTGTTTCACCACCGATTAGAGCACATTCAGCTTGTACACAACCATCAGCTACACCCTTAACTAATTGTTCAATCTTAGTTGGTGTATTTTTGCCAACTGCAAGATAGTCTAAGAAGAAGATTGGCATAGCACCTTGCACTAAAACATCATTAACGCACATCGCAACTGCATCAATACCGATAGTATCGTGCTTATCACATTCAAAGGCTAACATCAGTTTAGTACCAACACCATCTGTACCTGATACAAGTACTGGCTCTTTCATTTTTAGAAGTGAAAGATCAAACATGCCACCAAAGGCACCAATTGAATCAACAGCACCCTTTACCTTTGTACGAGCAACATGTGATTTGATTAATCTAACACTCTCATATCCTGCTTCTAAATCTACTCCAGCTTCTCTATATTTTTGGCTCATTTAAATTATTTCCTTTCCTATTTATATTTCTCAATTATTTCTTCATTTGTCTTAACTGCATCTTCAGCCAACTTTTTTCTATAAGCGATTAACTTTTCTCTTATTTCTAAGTGCTTATTTCCAATAATATTCAGTGCTAACCACGCAGCGTTCTTAGCTCCATTGATGCCAACTGTTGCCACTGGAATTGAAGGAGGCATTTGAACAATTGACATAAGGGCATCCATGCCATCCAAGACACTTGCACTTAGTGGCACGCCAATTACCGGGATAACTGTTTGTGCTGCTACCACACCTGGTAAGGCTGCTGCCATACCCGCTGCGCAGATAATGGCTTCAGTATCGTTTTGGTTACATTCACTTACGAACTCACTTAAAGCCTCATGAGCTCTATGGGCACTTAGACATCTAACATCTGTTTGTACTCCCCATTCTTTTAAAATTGTGATTGCTGGTTCAACTTTAGCTAAATCACTAGTTGAACCCATAATAATTGCGACTCTCATGTTCCTCCTTTAGAATAGTCCTACAATTTCACCATCTTCTAAGATGTCCATATTGTTTGCAGCTGGCACCTTAGGAAGACCTGGCATACGCATAATATCGCCACTGATTGCGACTAAGAAACCAGAACCAGTATTTGGAATTAAATCGTTGATTTCGATATTAAATCCAGTAGGTCTACCAAGTAAGCTTGCATCATCACTTAAACTATATTGAGTTTTAGCGATACAAATAGGAAGCTTATCAAGACCTAAGTCGGTTAATTTCTTAATATTAGTCTTAGCTTTCTTTGTGAAGATTACATCATCAGCACCATAGATTTCTCTAGCGATAGTTTTAATCTTTTCTTCTATTGGTAAATTCAAATCATAAATTGGTTTGAAATTACTTTCTTTGTTTTCTAATAAATCAATTAAGCCATTAGCTAATTCAATACCGCCATCTGCCCCTTTTGCCCAAACTTCAGATAAAGCAACCTTAACACCCTTGGCATTACAAATTTCTTCTAACAAATCAAGTTCGGCCTTAGTATCAGTTGGGAAAGCATTGATTGCCACAATCGCAGGCAAGCCATACTTGGCAATATTTTCAATATGCTTCTCAAGATTAGCAATACCCTTTCTTAAAGCCTCTAGATTTTCATTAGCTAATTCTTTCTTATCCATGCCACCATGCATCTTAAGTGCTCTAACAGTAGCTACAATTACAACTGCATCTGGCTTTAATCCAGCTTGACGACATTTAATATCTAAGAATTTTTCAGCACCTAAATCAGCACCAAAACCAGCTTCTGTAACAGTATAAGGAGCTAACTTTAAGGCTAACTTAGTAGCCATAACACTGTTACAACCATGAGCGATATTTGCAAATGGTCCGCCATGAACAAACACTGGTGTATGATCTAGCGTTTGAACAAGATTTGGCTTAATGGCATCCTTCAACAATAATGTAACAGCCCCTGTAGCTTTTAAATCTTCAACTGTAACAGGACTTCCATCTCTTGTATAAGCGACGATGATTCTAGCTACTCTTGATTTTAAATCACTTAAATCATTAGCTAAGCATAAGATACCCATGATTTCACTTGCTACAGTGATATCAAAGCCATCTTCTCTTGGCACACCATTAACCTTGCCACCAAGGCCTACAACAATATGTCTTAGTGCTCTATCATTTAAATCAACTACTCTTTTCCATACGATTTGTCTTTCATCGATGTTTAAGGGATTACCTTGTTGTAAAGAATTATCTAACATCGCACTAATTAAGTTATTAGCAGTAGTAATTGCATGAATATCGCCTGTAAAGTGTAGGTTGATGTCTTCCATCGGCACAACTTGGGCATAACCGCCACCTGCTGCACCACCCTTTATTCCAAAACATGGTCCAAGAGATGGTTCTCTCATCGCAACGATAGTCTTTTTACCAATCTTATTCATCGCTTGGGCTAGGCCAATCATCGTAGTAGTCTTGCCCTCTCCTGCTGGAGTTGGATTGATGGCAGTTACTAAGATTAACTTACCATCTTGATTATTTTCTAGTCTTCTAATAGTTTCTAAAGAAATCTTAGCCTTATATTTACCATATAGTTCTAAGTCATCTTCGCTTAATCCAATTTGACCAGCAACATCTTTAATTGGTAACATGCTGGCATTTTGAGCAATTTGAACATCTGTTAACATAAATTATTATCCTTCCTTTAAAAGTATGATTCCCTAGATACAAAAAAAGTCGCACGTAAAAAGGGACAAAATGGCCCAGACGGTCGACTCTTCTTATAAACATCATACTCCCATGTGGTACTCCACTTTTCCGTCAGTTGTATAACGTCTTTATTTTAACATATTAATTAAGGCTACTCATCATCTTCTCTGCCATCCCAGCAATAAGTACATAGTCTTTCTTTACCAAGTCCAATTGACTTCACAAGTTCATCAAGTCTTGCGAAATCTAAACTTGTAAAGAATGATTTCTTGCGAATAACTTCAACCATTGCCTTGTACTTATCACTATCAGGATTTGCATATTCTTTTAATACTTCCTTAGGTACTTCACAAGTTCCCTCAAGCTCAATAATAGCCTTTCTAGTAGCTAGTTCTAATTCACTAGAACTTCTAGAGAAATTTAAGTATTTACAGCCAAACATAATTGGTGGGCACGCAGGTCTAACATGCACTTCTCTAGCACCTGATTCATATAAGAACTTAGTTGTTTCACCAAGTTGGGTTCCTCTAACAATAGAATCATCAATTAATAAGATTTTCTTATCATTGATTAATTCATGTACTGGAATTAATTTCATCTTTGCGATCAAACTTCTTTCAGTTTGATTAGATGGCATAAATGAACGAGGCCAAGTTGGTGTGTATTTGATAAATGGCCTTGCGAAAGTTCTGTGTGTTGTATTAGCATAGCCAATCGCATGAGCTAAACCACTATCAGGAACACCAGCAACAATATCAACATCAACATGGTCTCTATTTGCTAATAGTTCACCAGCCTTATAGCGCATCATTTCAACATTTTGTTTCTCATATGTTGATGTAGGATAGCCATAATATACCCAAAGGAAAGAACACATTCTCATCTTTTCGTTCATTTCTTTAGTGGCTACACACTCCTCAGGCGTGATATAGACGATTTCGCCAGGTCCTAAGTCTTTAACATGTTTATAGCCTAAATTTAAGAAGGCTGATGATTCAAATGTTGCACAGTACGCATCATCTTTCTTGCCAATGACAAGTGGCGTACGACCTAGCTTATCACGCATACAATAGATTCTATCGGCAGTTAAAATCAAAACGCTCATTGAACCCTTAACTTCTTCTTGAACATAGGCTAAGCCATCAGTGATAGTGTCCTTTTGGTTCATTAAAGCAGCTACAAGTTCTGTTGGGTTTATTTCACCACCGCTCATTTCAAGAAAGTGAGTTGTTCCATATTTAAAGCATTTTTCTTTTAGTTCATTAAGATTATTGATACGGCCTACAGTTGTGATCGCAAAAGAACCTAAATGAGAGTTAACTAATAAAGGCTGTGCTTCACCATCACTGATACAGCCGATACCCATATTACCTTTAAAGTCGTCTATCTCCTTTTCAAATTTAGTTCTAAATGGTGAATTTTCGATATTATGAATAGATCTTTGAAAACCATATTCCTTGTCATATACCGCAAGACCACCACGTCTTGTGCCTAAATGTGAATGGTAGTCGACACCAAAATATAAGTCGATTACGCATTTCTTTTTAGAGGCTACCCCAAAAAATCCTCCCATATATTTCCTTTCCACATATTAATAAGCCCTATAAAAGGGCTTATATTATCTGTTTAAAATTAATTTTGTAAGTTCAACTGGTTCAACAATCTTACCGTCTTTGTATACACGCATATTGCCTGAGGCGATTTCATCGATTAGAACCACTTCATCACCGCAATAGCCAAATTCAAACTTGATATCCCATAAATCTAGACCGATTGTTTTTAAATCATCAGCTACAACCTTAGTAATCTTTAAAGTTTGTTTCTTTACTGATTCAAATTGTTCAGCACTCATTACTTTTAAAGCTACCAAGCCTTCTTTAGTTACAAGCGGATCACCCTTTGCGTCATTTTTGAATGTACATTCAACATAGCCACCTTCAAGTGGTGTTCCATCTTCAATATATTCGCCATATCTACGGATAAAAGAACCTGTCGCAACTAAACGACAAATAACTTCTAAACCATGGCCAAATACAGTTGCCTTCAACACTTCCATAGTTGCATCATCTAAGTTAGAGCTAACAAAGTGAGTCTTAATTCCAGCTTCCTTTAATAAGTTAAAGTAATAAGTACTAGTTTCTAAGTTTGCCTTACCAATACCTTCGATTGTTAAGCCAACAGTGTTCTCTCCTGGATCAAAAACGCCATCTTTGCCTGTGCAGTCATCCTTGAATTTTAATAATACATTACCATTTTCAAGTTCATAAACATTTTTAGTTTTGCCAACGTATAGTTCTTTCATTCTGCTCTCCTTGTATTTTCTATACTTAGCATCGTAATAAACTCAAAAAAATAAAATCTTCTGCAAAAATACAGAAGACAACGAAAAAAGCTTAATCGTAGTCTTATGTAAGGTCATAAGGTAGAAACACTTTCACCATCTCTTCGAAAGTATATACGATATTAAGTACTTTTAAAGTATATAGGAAAGATTTAAAAAAAGAAAGACTTAATTCAGTCTTTCTATCTAAACAACATAAATAAGCCATGTTCTGTATCAAGCAATCATTTATCTCTGTTACCAGCCCGATTAGACTTCATTTTGCCCTTTCAGGTTCCCCTACCAAATTTGGGTTTCTCGCTTATGGGGTTTATCGCGTTCCACTCCTTATATTTCTATAAGGCTCGTCTCTTTGACACTTTTATAGGATAGTTCCATAGTTTCCCTTAGGAACATCTCCAGCCGTCAACTTAAGTTGCCTAGGCTTATTTATTAACCTAGCATAAACACTACAATCATCGCAGATTGTGCGAGCATGGACTTTCCTCTACCTATAAAGGCAGCGATTGCCTAATGTTGTTACTTACTATAAACTTCTTCTTCTAGCCTAGAAATTCTCTTTAAAATATCAACTGAACTATAAGAAGTAGTATTTGAGATATCGAAGGCCTTTTGTTTACCTTCAAGTTCAATAATCTTAGAATTCAATTTCTTAATTTGATCTTGCAAAGATGCGATTAAGTCAAGTAATTCTTGAGTATTGTCTTCGCTAATTTGATAATCTTCTAGGATTTGATCTAAAAAAGCATCCACTTCAGCTGGTGAATATCCCTTAAATTCTACACTAAATTCGTTGTTCAAAATTTGTTCTGGCGTTAAATTCAATGTTTCCATAATAAAAATCTCCATAGATATAATATCACATTGCGCACTTTTAAGACAATTAATAATAATGTATAATACTTGAGTAGTTTTATGAATTATCCCGGTGGCAAGAAAAAGAGTCAGCATACTACAAACTATTCCAATAGAGGTATGACTTTAGAAGAAGACATCAATGTCACTAACAATGACTATCTTTTAACTGATACTGCTATTATTCATAAAAAACCTACACCTATTAATATCGTAAAGGTAGATTACCCTTCACGAAACAAAGCTAAAATTACTGAAGCTTATTTCAAGCTTCCAAGCACAACAGATTATAACGGTATCTATAAGAATAAATATATTGATTTTGAAGCGAAAGAGTGTTCTTCTTTAACAAGTTTCCCCTTTTCTTCAATCCATCCACATCAAATTGAACACTTATCCAGCGTTTTAAGACATGGAGCTATTGCCTTTGTCATCATTAGAATGGTTAAGTACAACGAGGATTATTTAATAGATGCGAAAAATTTTATAGAATACTACAAAAACCGTACAAGACAGTCTTTGCCTTATACATGGATTAAAGAGAACGGTTATTTGATTACATATAATTATCAAAGACCTTGTGACTATTTGAAGATAGTAGATAAATTAATGGAGAAAGCAAATGGAAAACAATACTAAACAAATTAAAAAGAATGTAAAGCCAATTAAAACTAAGAAGTCTAAAAGAAAAATGAGTAAATTAAATCTTTGGGCAACAATTATTGCGGTAATTGTTTGTATTGGATTGATTGGTGTAACAATCGGACTTATTACAGTAGCTAATATGCTAAGAACTAAACCGGAACTCGATGTTTCTAAGTTTACTAATAGTGAATCTTCTGTAATTTATGATGAAAATGGTGATATGGTAGCTGAACTTGGCGCCACAATCAGAGAAAATGTTAGTTATAACGAATTACCTCAAATTCTAGTTGACGCTTTCGTAGCTGTTGAAGATAGCCGTTTCTTTGAACATAACGGTTTTGATGTTCCTCGTTTCACAAAAGCTTTATTATCAAACATTAAAACTAGATCATTCTCTCAAGGTGGTAGTACCTTCACGATGCAACTTGTTAAAAATACTTACTTCTCAAATGATGAAGAAGGTACAACCGCAAGTAGAAAAGGTTTATCAGGTGTAGCTAGAAAGGTTCAAGAAATCGCCCTAGCTATGGAACTTGAAAAGAGTAATGAAATCAACAAGAGAACTATCTTAGAACTATATTTAAACAAGATTAACTTTGGTGGTAATCGTAATATTAGAGGTGTTCAAAAAGCTAGTGAATATTATTTTGGTAAGGATGTAAGTGAATTAAATCTTGCAGAAAGTGCAATGCTTGCAGGTATTATCAATGCTCCTAATGCTTATAACCCTTTCAATAATCTTGAATTAGCAACCGAAAGAAGAAACCAAGTCTTATATTTAATGAATTATCATGGTTATATCAGCAATGATGAATATAAACTTGCTAAAAATATTAAGGTGGAAGATTTACTAGTTGATTATTCTAAAAATAACTCAAGCGGTAGCGTTTCTCCTTATCAAGCTTATATTGATGCAGTTATTTCTGAAGTATATGAACTTACTGGCAAGGATCCGTATTCTCAAGGTATGCGTATCTACACTTGCATGAATAAGAATGTTCAACTAACAATGGACAGCATTCAAGAGGAAAGATATGAAGGAATCGAATTCCCAGATGATGAATTTGAATTAGCTTCTATCGCAATCAATAACGCAACTGGTGAAGTTGTTGGTATCCTAGGTGGTAGAAACTATGCAAGCGGTGGCTCATTACTTCTAAACCATGCTACTGAACAAAAGAAACAACCAGGTTCAGCTATCAAACCGATTCTTGACTATGTATTGGCTTTTGAAAATCTAGGTTGGTCTACAAGCCATGTAATGGTTGATAAACCTATTGTATACGATGGAACTTCAATCGTTATTGCGAATGCCAATGGTCAATATAGAGGTGAAGTAACTTTAAAAGACGCCTTAGGTAATTCATTAAACACAACAGCTATTCAAGCTCTTCAACAAGTAATTAATACAAAGGGAAGAGAATATGTTGTTAAGTATTTAAACGATATGGGCATTGACATTAGTCTAGAAGACTTTGATGTACAGTGCGGTATTGGTGGTAATAAGATTACAGTATCATGTGAACAATTAGCCGCTGCTCAAGGTGCTCTATTAAATCTAGGCCAATACACAAAGCCTCATACAATTAAACGTATTGAATTCTTAGATGGAACATCACCTGTTACTCCTACTTATCAAAGTAAACAAACAGTATCAAGTGAGGCAGCATATATGATGGATACCCTACTACAATCAAATGTTAGTGGTGGTTATGCAAATCTTATGCAAATATTAATCGATGATTATCCAGTATATGCTAAGACTGGTACTACCGACTGGGGAACAAGTGGCCATGCATATGGTATCCCTACTGGTGCTATCAAGGATGCTTGGATGGTAGCTTCTACAAGCGAATATACAGTATGTACATGGATCGGTTATGAAAGAGCTCAAAAGAATAAACAGTCTTATATCACACTAAATGATTACTTATCTAATATTCAAGGTAAGACAACAAACGCTATAATTGATACAACCGTGAAAGAATATGGCAAGCCTAAGAGTTTAGAAAGACCAAGCGGTGTTGTTTCTATCTCTCATATTCTTGGTACTTATCCATATGCTGCTCCAATTGATGGAATGGATGAAAAATATATTACAAGTGGTCTAATCAAAAAAGAATACGCAAGTCTTGTAAATCCTGAAGAAGCTAAGGTAGAACCAATGAATGGTGATCCTGAGGTTACTTACAATAATGGCAAACTTGAAATCAAATGGCCTAAGTATCCAGATGAAAGTGCATTGACAGTAGCTAGTGAAGACTTAGATATTTCTTTAAGAAGAAATGATGGTTCAGCTATTATTGAAGCTACTGGTAAACGTTTATTTGATTACACTTGGATTTATGGTCCAATCCAATACAAGGCTGAAATTAAGGCGAATGGTAATTCTCAAACTGTAACAAGCGATAAGGAAACTAATAGCTTCGACATTACCGCAAACCCTGGTGATACTGTAACAGTTTGTGCATACTATGGTTATGAAAAACTAAATGTATCTTCTACTCAAAAGTGTATTGATGTGAAGATTGAAGACAAAGATGTTTCACTACAAATACCAAGTACTACAAATGCTGATGATATTATGAACTACTTAATCAGTATGGGTGTAAAAGAAGATAATATTGATATAAAGAATGAAACCGGAACTACTGAATCAGTATCTATAACCGATTCAAATGGCAAGTCTTATTCTCAAGGGGTTGGAGTAAGTGTTAAACAAAGTTATTTAGCTTCAACTAAATTCACAATTAAGGTAGTTACAAAAGCCGAAACACCTATTGCGTTGGCAAAGTCAGCAGATGGCAAACAGGTAAATGCGAATGTATCGGTTGCTAAATGGGTAGTTAAAATTAAAGATAGCGTTGTAACTGAAGGATCAGATACATATACTGTTAGCGGAAATAGTATTACTATCAATAGCACTGATCGTCCAATCTTAGTTATTGCGACAGATAGTAACGGAAATGAAGCAAAAATAGAATTAAATTAGGATGTACAAACATACATCCTAATTTTTATTATGGGCAAAATAAAAGAAGTCCTTTTATGAACTTCTACTTTTCAGTCACAAATCCTTGAATGTCGATATCTACACTCTTACATTCAATTCCAGTCATACCCGCAATAGCTTCTTTGATTTTAGATTGAAGAAGATTACATTTCTTAACTACATCACAGCCTTGTTTAACTTTAATTAAAACTGTAACTCTTAGTTCGTCATCCTTGAATGAACAAACACAATTATTCTCCTTTTTATAAGGATAAACTTCATCAATAGAATCTAAAGCTAAATCTGCAATATCATTGATAGCCTTATTAGAAACTTCAATTTTTCCGTATTCATTTGTATTAATCATAATTAGATTATACCACCCTTCTTAAACCTTTAGGATACTTGTTTTTTAGCTCATTATTGCTACACTTGCCATAAGCTAGAGGAAAACCCTTATAAGTAACCTGATAATAATGATTAGACAAGTTAACCTGTAATGATTCGCCTTTGATGAATTTATTATATTCATCATCATTTAAATCATATTTATATTTAAATTTAAGCTTATTACTACGATACAAATTATAAGCCGGCTCAAAACGATCTTTCTTTACTTCACCTAGATAAATACCTGCTCTTACAATGCCTCTATCTAAATCAGGCATAGGTATCAAAGACAAATAATAATTATTATCATGACTATATAAATAATATTCATCGATATCGATATTATCTTTAATGAAAGATGCGACTGTTTTATTATTTACTGTTTTCTTAGATTTATATTTCTTATTAACTAAAGTCCCATCCTTTTTTAATAAGGCCATAAACTGTCCTTCACAGCCATCTAAGAAAGACAACTTCTTACAATCACCAACAAGCTTCATATCCTTGTATTTGTTTAAAAAAATATTTACCTGATCTTCATCTTCCTCAAACGCAAAAGTACAAGTAGAATAGACTAGTTGGCCACCCTCATTCAATAATTTATATGCAGCATCCAATAAATTTTTTTGAACTTCTGCAATCGATAATATATTGGCGGTTGAATAAGTATCCAAGATTTCAGGATATTTTCTAATCATCCCTTCACCAGAACATGGTGCATCTAAGATGACTAAATCGAATAAACCTTCAAACTTATCAGCTAAATATTCAGGTTTTAGATTAGTGATTAAGCAATTCTCAAAACCCATTCTTTCTAAATTGTTAGATAAAATACTAGCCCTTTTATTTGAAACATCATTACTGATAAATAAAACATCATCATTAAGTTTATTTAAGGCGTTAATGCTCTTACCGCCAGGTGCCGCGCATAAGTCGATTGCTATTTTTATGTTTGTAGGATCAAACAAGGTAGAAGGCATAGAAGATTCATTATCCTGAGGATAAATCAAGCCTAATTCATAGGCCTTTGACTTGCCGATTGATTCTTCATTACTCTTAAAAGACTTAGGATTTAGTTCAAAAGGACTATAGTCAAAATCAACTAGACTTAATATAGTTTCTTTATTTGCCTTTTTTTCATTAAGAAAGAAGCCAGATGTAGGCTTATCGTCGATAAGCTTGATAAATTCATCTGCCCTATCTTTAAAATATAATTTCGCTCTTTCAATAAATAATTCTCTATTTTTTGTATTCATAACCAAGCAGTTTATTCACAAAATTATAATTCTTCTTTTCTAATTCTTTTCTAATTCGAGAACTAGAAATCTTCTTACCATAATAACAATATTCAGGAATAACTATTAAATTAACTCCATCTTTCTTTAAAGTATCAATATTTCCTTGGCCCTTATAACCATAGGTAAAGTCAAAACCACATATAAGCGTATCGATATTTAATTTATCTAAGATCTCTTCTTTAAATTCTAAAGGAGACTTATTCATTACCTTTTCATCAAAATGAATAATTAATACTTCTTCAATACCAAATCTTTCAAATAACTTAATTCTTTCATTTAATGTTGTTAGTAACATATGTCCATCACCAAAGATTTCAACTGGATCTGGGTCAAAAGTTATAACCATCGGCTTTAAATTCTTTTCCTTCGCTAATTTAACCGTTTTATTAATTAATTCTTGATGGCCTCTATGAACCCCATCAAAACAGCCAATACAAGCGATATTAGGAGGTATTTGAACATTATCCTTAAAATAATGCACAGAAATCATAAAAGTCCTCTAACGCAACGATAAACACTATTTTCCTTGCGGTAAATAGCTAAAGCCGTATTATCACTGTCAACACATAAGATTTCATTAGCTTCACTATGATACTTAAGCGGTTTACCATTCTTAATAGCCTTAGCATCCCCCGCAACATAGACTTCATAATACTTAGACAATACTTCATAAATAGAATGTGCATGATAATTGCCATTTAAAACTTCTTCCAAAGTATCCGCCTCATCTAAGGAAATATCATCAATAGCCGTTCTTCTTAAATCACTTAGGGTACCAATAATTCCTAATTTCTTTAAAATATCTTGAACCAAAGTTCTAATATAAGTACCACTAGTTACTTTACAACTAATAGTAAATGTATTATCGGTTACCTCTAATAATTCAATAGAAAAAACCTCAATAGGACGCGGCTTTAGTTCTACTGTTTCATTATTGTGCATATATTCATACAGCTTCTTACCATTAACCTTAATAGCTGATGCCATAGGAGGAATTTGCTCAGATTTACCAATAAAGGATTTAATTGTCTCAACAATTAACTCAAAACTAGGCATAACTTCTTCTTTTTCCTCTAAGATATTACCATCAATATCCTCACTATCGGTTCTAATACCTAACTTAACAGTTGCGATATATTCTTTATTAGCACTCACAAGAAATTGATTAGTCTTAGAAGCACCATCAATTAAACAAACCATTAAACCTGTCGCATTAGGATCAAGGGTTCCAGTATGACCAATTTTCTTTGTATTAAATACTTTTCTAAGTTTAAAGCACAAATCAAAGGAAGTAATCCCCTTGGGCTTATCGATATATAAAATTTTAGACATGTAACAATTATACCTTTATAATTGAATAAGTGAAAAGAGTATATCTAGAAATAACTAACGCTTGTAATCTTAATTGTTCCTTTTGTACTAACAAAAAAGGAACAACTTTTATGAGTCTAGATGATATTGATAATTATCTTAATCAAATAAAAGAATTTAGCAATTACATCTACTTGCATGTACTAGGTGAACCCTTACTTCACCCAAATTTTGATCAAATATTGAAACTCTTAGATGAAAAAGACTTTAACCTACAATTAGTTACCAACGGTATCTTATTAAATAAATATCCTGATTTACTAAGCCATAATTGCTTAAGAAAATTATCTATCTCATTACATTCAATCAGCAACATTAATGTAAGTAATGATTACTTTGATTATATTCTTAAGTTAATTAAAAATAATAACGATAAGATTATCGAACTTAGATTCTATGATTTGAATAATTTGGATGATAAGTTGACCGAATTCTTAAATGGGCTCGAATCTTTATATGGACTCGAATCAACTAAAAAAAATCAATCATACAAAATCAAAGATAAGGTCTACATTTACCACCAGGAGATGTTTAATTGGCCCAATATCAATGATACCTATATTGGTGAAAACGGCCTTTGTCATGGCTTAAAAGACCAAATAGCGATATTACACGATGGAAGTGTAACCGCATGTTGCCTAGATTCTTGTGGCATAAATAAAATTGGTGACTTAAACACCAATTCATTAAAAGAAATATTAGATAGTAACTTATATAAAGAAACACTTATTGCGCTAAATAATAAGAAACTATTATTGCCCTTATGTAAACACTGTACCTATCGCTTAAGATTTAATAAGTAACAGCGATTCAAGACAATAGCACTAAGTGAAGACAAAGAAATAGAATCTAATCCCTTATGTTTTAAATAATAAGAAGTTTTAAACATATCATCTAAGTCTGTATAATTTTGAGGAATAATAATACTATAAGGCGTCTTTAATTCCAAATCATTTAATTCAATAGTCCCATTACCGCAGAAAGGATATAAGTTATACTTATAATCTTTATAATAATCTTCCAAAGAAGAATATTCCTTAATGTTCAAATGGAAAATAGAACCCATACTAGCCCTAATAACCTTAGGATCATAATAATCAACACCAGAATTAATTAAGACAATATTATGAAAATCAAAAGAAACAGCACTTCTAAAAATAGTACCCAATTCTCCAGGATTAGAAAAATTATATAAGACAATATGCCCATTGGTTCCTAATTCATGGACATACTTCCTAAAAAAACCAATCCCATAACAATTTTCTTTAACAGACAACTTGTTAATCACATTATCATCTTCAATAATAGGTATATTTAGATTCTCACACAAAGAAACTAACTTATTAAATTGTTCATTCTTAATCGCCTTCTTAGACACATAAACCTTCTCCATATATTGAGGAATCTTATTTAATGCCTCAATCGTTAAAGAAATACCTAAGATATAAGAATAGTCATCACTACTTTGATATTTTTCCATAAATAAATTGTTACCTATTTGAAGTATTATTTCAAGCTTAATCAAAGAATTCGATATAATTATAGAAAGGAGATTTTTTCATATGGAAATCACAAACGACATCAAATACATAGGTGTGAACGACCACAAAATTGATTTATTCGAAGGACAATACAAGGTGCCAAATGGTATCTCATACAATTCTTATGTAATCTTAGATAATAAGATTGCCATCATGGACACAGTAGACAAAAACTTTAGCGATGAATGGTTCAACAACTTAAAGAACGTCTTAGGCGATAAGAAACCAGACTACTTAATCATTCAACACATGGAACCTGACCACAGTGCTAGTATTCTATACTTACTAGACAAGTACCCAGATACTATCGTCGTATCAAGTGATAAAGCATTTAAGATGATGAATAACTTCTTTAATAAAAGTTTTGAAGAAAAAAGAATTGTCATCAAAGAAAAAGACACTCTAGATTTAGGCACACATAAATTACACTTTGTAGCTGCACCAATGGTACATTGGCCTGAAGTAATGGTAACTTATGATGAAACCGATAAAGTCTTATTCTCAGCTGATGGCTTTGGCAAATTTGGTGCCTTGGATACTAAAGAAGATTGGGAAAATGAAGCTAGAAGATATTATATTGGTATCGTAGGAAAATATGGTAAACAAGTAGCTAACCTTTTGGAAAAAGCTTCTACATTAGACATCGAAAAGATTTGTCCACTACATGGCCCTGTATTAAAAGATAATCTTTCTTATTATTTAGGACTATACAATACTTGGGCAAACTACGATTATAAGGAAGATGGTATCTTAGTATGTTACACATCCATATATGGTCATACCAAGAAAGCTGTTGACTTGTTGATTGAAAAGTTAAAGAAACATGGCGCAAACGTTAAAACATATGACTTAGCAAGATGCGATATGTCTTATGCGGTAAGTGATGCCTTCAACTATAATAAGATTATTCTTGCTACTACAACATATAATGCCGATATCTTCCCTTTTATGAGAGAATTTATTGAACATTTAACTGAAAGAAACTTTTCAAATAAGACCATTGGTTTAATGGAAAATGGATCTTGGGCTCCTATGGCTAATAGAATCATGGAAGCTATGTTTGAAAAATCTAAAAATATCAATATTTTAAGTCAAAAAGTAAGTATTACCTCTGCCTTAAATGAAACTTCTATTAAACAAATAGACGACATGGTAAACGTATTGTGTCAAGATAAATTAGCCTTAAGCAATGAAGAAAAAGACTATTCAGCATTAAATAAAATTGGTTATGGATTATATGTCATCACAAGTAACGATGGCAAAAAAGATAATGGCTTAATCGTAAATACTGTATCTCAATTAACAGTAGAGCCAAATAGAGTAATGGTTAATATCAATAAAGCTAACTATTCTTTTGATGTGATTAAAAAAACAGGTAAGATGAATGTTAACTGTTTAGATATCAATACCCCATTCTCTTTGATTAAACTATTTGGCTTTAATAGCGGTAAGACGGTTGATAAGTTTAAAGATTATACTGATGTCACAAGATGTGAAAATGGCTTATTACGCTTAAACAAACACATTAATGCTTACTTCTCTTTGGTAGTTAAAGACTATGTAGATTTAGGAACTCATGGCATGTTTATTTGTGAAATAAGTGATGCAAAGACCTTAAGTGATAGTGAATCATTAACTTATGATTATTACTATAAGCATATAAAACCTAGTGTTAATACTGAAGGCAAAAAAGGATGGGTATGTAAGGTATGTGGTTATATCTACGAGGGAGAAGAGCTACCACCTGACTTTATTTGTCCGTTATGTAAGCACGGTGTCGCTGATTTTGAAAAACTTTAGACGATGAAGACAACTTCATCGTTTTTATTTGTTTATCTAATATATAATAGTGAACATGAGAAAAATAGGATTTGACAACGAAAAGTACATTAAATTACAATCTGAGAGTATTTACGAAAGAGTAAAAAAATTCAATCGACTATATATTGAATTTGGTGGCAAACTGTTCGATGACTATCACGCATCAAGAGTATTGCCAGGCTTTATGCCAGATACTAAGATCAAAATGCTTCTAAATATCAAAGATAGAGCTGAAATGATTTTAGTAATCAACGCCAACGATATTGAAAAGCACAAGATGCGTAGCGATATAGGTATTACCTATAGCCAAGACTTATTTAGACTAATCGATGCCTTCAAGGTGGCTGAATTAGCTATTGGTGGTGTTGTTATTACACAATATGCGAAGCAAAGTGAAGCTACTAAATTAAGAAAGAAATTAGAGAAATCAGGAATTAAATGTGCTTATCACTATAAAATAGAAAACTATCCAAATGACATCGACAGGATTTTATCTAAAGATGGCTTTGGCAAGAATGAATATTTAGAGACTAACAAGGAAATCGTGGTTGTCACAGCTCCAGGACCTGGCAGTGGTAAGATGGCAGTTGCCTTATCTCAAATTTACCATGATAATCTTCATGATATTAAGTCTGGTTATGCTAAGTTTGAAACCTTCCCTGTTTGGAACTTGCCTTTAAACCATCCGGTTAATTTGGCTTATGAAGCTGCTACAGCTAATTTAAGCGATGTAAACATGATTGACCCTTTCCACTTACAAGAATATGGCAAGGTAGCAATCAATTATAACCGTGATGTTGAAGCCTTCCCAGTATTAAATAACCTATTAACTAAGGTAATTGGTGAATGCATCTATAAATCACCTACTGACATGGGTGTTAATATGGTCGGTTATTGCATCAGTGATGATGAAGCATGTAGAGAAGCAAGTAATCAAGAAATTATTAGAAGATGTTACCAAGCTCAAGTTGATTATGTTCATGATAAGATTGATGAAAACGTCATCAATAAGCTAGAAAATATCTTAACTAAATCTAATATTTCTAAAGATGATAGAAAAGTAGCGGTGGTTGCCAATGAATTAGCTAAAAAGACTGGTGAACCAGTTACAGCTATTGAATTGGTTGATGGAACTATCGTTACTGGTAAAACTAGTAAGTTGATGGGTGCTAGCAGCGCTGCCTTATTAAATGCTGCTAAGATTGCGGCTGGTCTACCCGACATTGAATTGTTCTCACCTAAAATTATTGAACCAATTCAGGAATTAAAGACCCAATATTTAAACGGTAATAATCCTCGTTTACATACAGACGAAGTGTTGATTGCCCTAGCCATTGGCTCTCAAACATCTTATTCATGCCAAAGAGCAATGATGGGTTTAAGTAATTTAAAATATGCCGAAGTACATTCAACTGTAATCTTGAGTGAAGTTGATACAAACACATTTAAAAAATTGGGCATGAATGTAACCATGAACCCAATTTATCAAACTAAGAAGCTTTATCACAAAGGTCGTTAAACGGACAATTTATACAGTCTGGTTTAATAGCCTTACATTTATATCTACCAAAAAATATGAACTGATGGTGTAATTTTCCCCACAATGGTTTAGGGAAATAGGCCATCAGTTTTTCTTCTATTTTCTTCACATCATCATCTTTGTTTGCTATACCAAGTCTTTTAGAAACCCTAGAAACATGGGTATCTACCGCAAAAGCAGGCACACCAAAACAATTATTTAAAACAATATTAGCACTCTTATGCCCTACACCACTTAATGATTCTAAAAACTTTCGATCATTTATTACTTCGCCATTATATTTATCAACTAAAACTTTTGACAAGTTAATAATATTCTTAGCCTTGTTGTGATATAGACCTAGAGGTTTAATGATTTCTTCAACATCGTTCAAGTTAGCACAAGCCAAACTAAAAACATCAGGATACTTATCAAATAAAACTTTAGTAACTTTATTTACCTTTATATCGGTTGTTTGAGCACTCAAAACAACCGCAATCAAAAGTTCAAAGTTACTTTTATAATTTAATTCACAATGAGCATCTGGATACAATTCATCCAAAGATTTAATAATATAATCAGCCTTTATCATTTCTTAATATTGTCTCTACATAAGCCAAGTTATACTTACGATAAGCGCAAGCCATTCTAATCGCATCTTGAATGGCATCATCACTATAGTTTTCCAACAATTCAGCTGTCTTCATCTTATCAATTGGTGTTAGAGGTCTACTTAGAAATGCCTCAACCGCATCATAGATATCATTATTTTCAACTTCATCATATTTAACTATATCAAAATCAAAAACACCATCTATGTCGTAACAAATTCCCTTTTCATTGATATCTATACGTAAATACCCTTTGCCACTTAAAGAAGCTAAAGCTTTATCTAAATCATTTGGACTAACTTGTAATTTTTCACATAAAAAATCTAAGCTTATTTCTTTATTGTGTTCCTGACAAAAATTAATTACCAATAACACTAAAAATTCTAAATGACTAACATTTAGTTTATCCATATTATCAAGTAACCATGCGTTACGATCAAAATAAGCTTCCTTATATATTTTCATTACTTGGTACCAATAAATAAAATCTTTTCATCTTTAATGAAATCCATCACCACTTCAGATTCGAGCCCGACAGACTCTAATTTCTCTTTAACAACACTAGGTTCAAAAACATTTTGAGTATGTTGTTCCTGAATCATCCCCTCTGGTGTATAGAAAGTAAAATGTTCATTCACTGTTCTATCAAAAGTATCTGAATTAATAGTCCATTGATAATAAACATTTTCATCAACTTGACCTTCTTCGATATATTCTTCATCAAACTCTTTTAAACGTTTAGGATTGTGCATATCAAAGATAAAACGACCACCATCATTTAAGTGTTTATATACACTTTTAAACATTTGTTCTAGTTCTTCTTCATATAAATAATTGATTGAATCGCAAACACAAAGAATTAAATCATACTTCTTATGTAAATCAAAATCAATCATATTTAAGATTAAATATTCGCCATCAAAATTATTTGTGGCAACCTCTTTCATTTCTTTAGAAATATCTGAAGCAGTCACTTCTTTTCCTTGTTTCTTTAAAATACCAGCTAATACACCTGAACCAGATGCTAATTCTAAAACAGTATGATAATCCTTGGCATTGATGTATTCTAGCCAAAAATTGAAGGCTTCTTCATCGCCTAATAGATAATCATAATATTTAGCTAAATATTCATATTCTTTTACTTCTTTATTAGATCCTTCCATAAACCCTCTAAATTATACTTCTCACGTTCACCATCAAAGAATAAGTGAACAACTACACTACCTGCATCAAATAAGTACCACTTACTTTCAGCATCATTATAACTATTACGATAAGAAACACCCTCTTCATCACAAAGATCTTCTAAATAAGAAATAGTAGCCTTAGCCATACGACCATTTCTAGCCGTACCAATCACAAAATAATCAAGATAAGGACTATTATCCCTAAAATCAATTACAGTGATATCTTCTATTTGTTTCTCATCCAACAATGCGACAATTTTATCCTTTAATTCCATTATTCTTAGCTTCTTCCCACTTTTCTTTTAAAGTTCTTATTGCCTTCTTTAAATCATATTTGGCAATCTCAACAACCTCATCATCAATATGACGATTCTCTTCTCTTTTATCTGCTACATACAAAATCAGTGACAACTTATCATTAGAGTTACAAATTGTATGATTATAGATAGCATTCAAAACATCACCATCATGGAGATGAAACTTCTCCCTTAAGTAATACTTACAAGTAAAAGAATGTTTAACCTTTTCAGGATAATTAAGCTTATCAGGATCATAATATTTCAAATATTCATCTTGTTGTTCATTTGATAGTTCCTTAGTCAAATCATGAAACAAACCAGCCATATAGGCCTTATTTGGATCAATATTGTGATAACAAGCTAATTCTTTAGCAAGCTTAGCCACCCCTAAAGTATGGATATATCTATATTCTGATAAATTGGTCTTAACCAAATCTTCTAAAACCTCAAAATCATTTAAGATATACTTCCTTTGTTTACTGGTTAATTTATAGAAATCGTCTATTTGCTTACTCATGGTAATACAATCTTATGTTCCTTACTTCTTCTATAGAAAATCAATGTACGACCAATACATTGAACTAGTTCGCACTTACAAGTTGAACATACATCGATTTCTATCTCATTAATACTTGTGTCACAGCTTTTTAATACTGAGACTTTCACTAGTTCATTAGCCTTTAAATAATCGCTAATTCCACTTAAAAGATTATCACTTAAACCTTCTTTGCCAATTTGGAAAGTACTATTTAAATCATTCGCTAATGCTCTTAAATATCTTTTTTGTTTACCACTTAACATTATAAATTAACCTCACTTGTATATATTTTTATTTTATCATTAACATTCACTACAACTTTACCAGAACCCTTCACTTTAATTAGACCTAGTCCCTTTAAGTAAAATAACTTAATGCCATCTAAATCAAATTCATTTGCCTTTAAAGGTAAAAGTCTTAGTGGATCCTTTAGACAATTATTCTTGAAATAACGTTCACTATTCTCTAACTTTGTTCTATGTATTATTAGGTTATTTTCGACCATAAATTCAATTGATGCGTTGCCCTTAGGTATGACATCAATTTTCAATAATCCATTAATCACATAAGATTGATTCTCATATAATTGGAAAATTTGTCTTTTAATAGTCTTTAAAGGTAATAACTTCTTGATATTCTTATTATCTAAATGTGATAAGAAAGATTTATCATCAATCAAACCAGCAGTATCAATAAATAGATAATCCTTGTAAGTAATCTCATTAACCTTTAAAGTAGTACCTGGATAAATAGAAGTAGTAAGTTCTTGATTCTCGATTAATTTATTAATCAAACTAGACTTACCTACATTAGCTCTACCAGCAAATACAACCTTAGACATACCGCTTTCTTCTAAGATTTCAAAGAATAAGTCATTGAAAGTAGTATCATTCTTATAAGTTAATAGACAATTGATATTGTTACACTTCTTTAAGACATCAAGATATAAGTCGCTTATCTTATTATCGTTGATGTTTTTAGGTAATAAGTCAATTTTGTTGATAATCAACAATAATTTCTTATCCTTAAAAGTATCTAATAGATAATCCTGATTTAAAAACAAGGCATCAAAAGCATCCACAATCAACACAAATAAAGCATCGTTGATATTCTTATAGCTTTCGATAATATCATCATTAGAAGTGAACTTTTTACTTACCTTAGAAGTATCTCCATAATGAGTCAAACGAAAACATCTTTGACAATAATCAAAGTCTTCACTAGGTGCATAACCTAGCATACTTTTGTGTTCATACTGGAGAATCTCTCCACAACCTTTACACTTTTTCATGCAGAATATGTTTAAATATAAACCTTTCTATTTTTCTATTAATCTTAGTTGTAAAACTATCAACCTCACTGATTGGTTTTACATAAATCGCATAAATTCCTGTCAACTTGCCACATAAGACATCAGTCAATAATTGATCACCCATGATAAACACTTTAGACTTATCTAAATGATGTTTTTTAATCAAGGCATTAGCCTTAAAAGGTAGTGGTTTAAATGCCCAACAGATATATTCACAACCAATTGAACCAGCCACTTCTTTTACTCTTTCATCGGTATTATTAGATACCACAATCACATGAAAACCATTATCCTTAAGCGTTTGAACAAAGGCCTTGGCCTTGGCATCAGGAATCTTCACAAAATATGGAGTGATAGTATTATCAACATCCAAAAAGACAGTATCAAAGCCCCTATTTTTTAGGTCTTCAATATCTAAATCATCATACTTTTTAATCAATAAATCTGGTCTAAAAATACTCATACTAATCAAATAAATCCGTTTGTGTATACTCTTTGTTTTCCTCATCATTTTTATAGTAAGATTCAGGAATCATTACCATATCCACAACAGGAATATCACTCATATCGTCTTTTATGAAAGGAAGCACTTCCCCAACACTTGAAAAAGTCGCATCAAGCCCCATAAAAGGAATACTAGAAGCCGGCAATATTGTCATCTTCTCATCATTATAGATAAGAGATGTATCACTAGCGATTGTCTTAACACCAATAATACTAGAAGGATTAGTCTTTGTCTGTTTAAACAAACGATTACCCTTGGCATTACGACTTGTAAAATCTAAATCAGCAAAATGAATTCGCTTATAGCCCTTATTAGAACATATTAACAGTTCACTAGGACCACTATGTTCAATTGCTACACCAACTAACTCATCATTTTTAACATTGATACCACCAACGCCCATTGCACGAGGAGCAATATCACTTAACATTTCTAAAGAATAACGATTATAGTTACCACTTCTAGAAACAACAACCACATTATCATTTTCATAAGCGATATTAACACTTACTAGTTCATCATTTTCTTTTAACTTAATAGCTGGAATAGCCTTAGAGAATCTAGATATATCAAACTTCGGAATTGAAGTCTTTTTAATCATGCCATTCTTAGTAGCTAAAACTACAAAGGCATAAGTCTCAAAACTCTTAACAATTAAAGCTCCTACTACCTTCTCATTTCCTTCTAGCTTAACATAAGTAGAAACATGCTTACCTATATCCTTATATTTACATTCTTGTAACTTATAAACCGGAATATATAAGTAATTGCCCTTGTTTGTAAATACTAATAAGGTATCTAATGTTTCACAAGCACTGATGCCTAATAAAACATCACTTTCTTTAGTAAATGGTAAACTATTCAAATTTGCATCAAAAGTACGCTTAGAGAATCTTTTTACATAACCATCTCTTGTCAAAGATATATAACAAGATTCATTTGGTACCATTGCCAATTTATCAATAACTAAGTCAGAAACTTCATTTTCAATCTTAGTCTTTCTTGGCGTAATATTATCAAGATTAACTTGTTTTAACTCTTTAGTTAAAACAGACTTTAAGATTTCTTTAGAACTAATAATTGATTCAAGTTCTGAAATTTCTCTAATTAAAGTAGAACATTCTTCCTTTAAAGCCACAATATCAGTATTTGATAAACGATATAATTTTAAATTAACAATCGCTTCGGCTTGTTCTTCTGTAAACAAGAAATTGTTCATAAGATTAATCTTAGAATCTTGTTTATCATTAGATCTTCTAATTGTTTCTATAACACTATCTAAGATAGATACAGCCTTAATCAAACCATCAATGACATGAAGTCTAGCCTTCTTTTTATCTCTTAAATAAACAGAACGATTTAAAACTACTTGTTTTCTAAAATCAATAAAGGCATCTAAAGCATCCGGTAAAGATAATAAAGTAGGACGATGATTAACAATAGCGATATTATTGTAAGAATAGTTGATTTGTAAATCAGTATTCTTATATAGATAATTTAGAATCATCTCGCTATTAGCATCTTTCTTAAGTTCAATGACAATCTTTAAGCCATCACGACCGCTTTCATCTCTTACTTCACTAATGCCTTCAATGTCTTTATTAATCGCAATATCGTTAATTTTCTTTACAAGATTACACTTAATTACTTCATAAGGTATTTCAGTAACAACAATTGAATCATTAGTCTTTCCCTTAAGCACTTCGCACTTACTTCTCAAGACTACTTTACCCCTACCTGTTTTAAAAACTTCTTTGATGTTATCTAGTCCTTGTACAATACCACCAGTTGGGAAGTCAGGTCCTTTGACAAAAACCATTAAATCTTCAACACTACATTCAGGATTGTTTAAACGGTAAATAGTCGCATCCACGATTTCATTTAAGTTATGTGGTGCCATATTGGTCGCATAACCTGAGGCAATACCTGTAGAACCATTAACTAATAGTAATGGGTAACTTGCAGGTAAAACTGTTGGCTCAAGAGTTGAGTCATCGTAGTTATTAGTCATCGTAACGGTATTCTTGTCGATATCGTTTAATAACTTTTCAGCATTCTTATCTAGTCTTACTTCAGTATAACGATAAGCAGCTGGTGGGTCATCATCGATAGAACCATTATTACCATGCATATCAATTAAAGTTAAATTGTTTTTCCAATCTTGAGACAATCTAACCATAGCTTCATAAATACTAGAGTCACCATGTGGATGGAAAATACCCATAACCTGACCTACAGCCTTTGCAGACTTACGATGAGGCTTAATGCTGGTGTTGCCATCCATATACATAGAATAAAGAATTCTTCTTTGTACCGGCTTTAAACCATCTCTAGCATCAGGTAAAGCTCTTTCTTGAATGATATATTTTGAATAAGCACCAAATCTTAAAGACATGATGTCATCTAAAGATTCAGTAACATTCTTTTCAATTATTTCTTTAGTCTTCTTAGCCATGTCTTTCCACCTTATAATTTTCTTCTAAAGTAAAGTCAATATTTTCTTCAATCCACTTTCTTCTAAGTTCTGGCTTATTACCCATTAAAATAGAAATCTTACGTTCACAAATAGCTGCATCCTCAATATTTACTTTAATCAAAGTACGCTTTTCAGGATCCATAGTCGTATCCCATAATTGATCAGCATCCATTTCACCAAGACCCTTATATCTTTGAATATCGCCCTTGATAGTATGACTTGCACGATATTTATTTAATTCATCATCAGAGAACAAATAATCCATACCCTCTTTAGTCTTAACACCATATAAAGGAGGCATAGCTACATATACATGTCCCTTTTCGATTAATTCTCTCATAAAGCGATAGAAGAAAGTTAATAATAATACCTGAATATGAGCACCATCGGTATCGGCATCGGTCATAATGATTACTTTATCATAATGAATATCTTCAACATCAAAGTGGGCGCCAACACCAGCACCTAAACAGTGAACAATTGTATTTAATTCTTCATTCTTTTCAATATCTATTAAAGATGCTTTTTCAGTATTTAAAACCTTACCTCTTAAAGGTAAAATAGCTTGATACTTAGAATCACGGCACTTCTTAGCACTACCACCGGCAGAATCACCTTCGACCAAGAATAATTCTAATCTTTTATAATCCTTGCTTTGAGCAGGAGCTAACTTGCCACTTAAGACTTCTTTTGCCTTAGATGAAGACTTCTTGCCAGCTCTTGCCTCATCCTTGGCTTTTCTTGCTGCATCACGAGCATAAGCAGCACGTTGAATCTTCTTGATTAAAGATATAGCTAAGTCCTTATTTTCAACTAAAAAGTACATCAAGTGTTCACTTACTACATTATCAACCGCTGTCTTAGCAATCGGTGTACCAAGTTTTCCTTTTGTCTGTCCTTCAAATTGTAATAAGTCTTCTGGAATAGTAACAACAATAATGCTAGTTAAGCCTTCTCTTACATCACTACCTTCAAAGTTTTTATCTTTTTCCTTCAATAGACCATTATTTTTTGCATAGTCATTAATAGTCTTGGTAAAAGCTGTTTTATAGCCTACTTCATGAGTACCGCCATCTTTGGTTCTTACAAGGTTTACATAAGAAAAAGTATTTTCTTGGTAACCATCAGTATATTGGAAAGCACACTTAATGTTGATACCATTACTTTCTCCTGAAAAGATTACTGGCTCATGCAAAACATCCTTATCTTCATGAAGATAGTTCATAAAGGCTAATAAACCATTCTCATAGTGGAATTCACTTTCTTCATTGTGAATATAATCTTTAACTACAATCTTAACGCCTTCTAACAAGAAAGCTTCTTCTTGCGCTCTTTCACAAATTGTATTGAAGTTAAAAGTTGTAGTTGAAAAGATTGTATCATCAGGCATAAAAGTAACCTTAGAACCAGTCTTATTAGAGCTTCCAAGTTCTTCAAGTTTACCAATTTTCTTACCACCATTTTCAAAGCGCATGCGATATCTTTTCTTATCACGGCACACTTCTACTTCGCACCATTTACTTAGTGCATTAACAACACTGGCACCTACACCATGTAGACCACCAGCTGTCTTATAACCACCTTCGTTTGAGAACTTACCACCAGCATGTAGTACGGTAAAGATTACTTCTAGGGTATTTTTACCCGACTTATGTTTGCCAATTGGCATACCACGTCCAAAGTCAGTTACACTACAAGAACCATCCTTATTTAGTTCAATAATGATTTCTTTACCAAAGCCATTTAAAGCTTCATCGATTGCATTATCGACGATTTCCCATACTAAATGATGTAGTCCCCTGTTATCGACAGAACCAATATACATGCCAGGTCTTTTTCTTACGGCATCTAGTCCTTCTAATATTTCTATACTGTTATCATCATAATTATTATTCATACCAGTCAATTATACCAAAAGTTTTGTTATAATTTTTTTATGAAAACTATTATATTGATTTTGTGGCTGATTGTTGGGTATCTTGTTGGTTCTATTCCCTGGGCCCTTATTATTGGTAAAGTATTTTACGGTGTAGATATTAGAACTAAGGGTTCTGGTAATCTAGGTGGAACCAATGCAGGTAGAGTATTAGGCAAAAAAGCTGGTATTTCAGTTATTATTCTAGATGCCTTAAAAGCATTTATTGTGATGGTAATTGTAAATAAGATTTCGCCAGTTTATGCTCGCTATGCAGGATTAGCAGTATGTATAGGACACTGTTTCCCAGTCTTTGCACAATTTAGAGGTGGTAAAGCAGTAGCATGTTCTATGGGTTATATCTTAGGTATTGCCTTATTTATAACACATGATTTTATCTTTACATTCTTATATCCAGTATTAGTATTCATAATTGTCTTATGTCTAACTAAATATATGTCACTAGCTTCTATGTCAGCACTAACAATGGCAACTATCATGGGTTTTCTGACATATAAAGATAACTCATTAGCGACTCTAGTATTACTTCTTACATTATTTGTAATATTCATGCATAGAGCTAATATTAAAAGACTTATTCAAGGAAAAGAAAATAAAGTTTCATTTATCAAGTAGGATTGAATCCTACTTTTCTTTTGGGTGGTGTGATTTATTCTGATTAGCACCTTTTAACAGGTGGTGTGATTTTTTCTGATTAGCACCTTTTAACAGGTGGTGTGATTTTTGTAC
>CAKUQM010000009.1 GCA_934675465.1 uncultured Erysipelotrichaceae bacterium
TTCAAGTGGTGAGCACCTCTATCGAAGTAACCATCTAATACGTTAACTAAGTTATTAACTCTTTCATCCTCACTATGACCTAGTGCATCAGGGTTAATAGTTTGTGTATTTGAAATACCATCAAGAGCATATTCATAAGGTAACTTAGCAACTGAATTTAATGAAGAAATTAAACCATTCTTTTCAGCACCATAAGCTGGGTTAGCACCTGGAGATAAAGGTTCACCAGCCTTTCTACCATCAGGTAAAGAACCTGTAGCCTTACCATAAACAACATTTGAAGTGATAGTAAGAATTGAAGTAGTAGCTTCAGAATTTCTATAAGTATGGTTTTCCTTAACCTTCTCCAAGAAAGTCTTTAATAGCCAAATAGCGATATCATCAGCTCTATCATCATCATTACCATATCTTGGGAAATCACCCTCAACTTCATAATCAACTACAAGACCATCTTCATCTCTAATTGTCTTAACCTTAGCATATTTAATAGCACTTAATGAGTCAACAACATGGCTGAAACCTGCAATACCAGTAGCGAAAGTTCTTCTTACTTCAGTATCAATTAAAGCCATTTGAGCTGCTTCATAATAGTACTTATCATGCATATAGTGGATTAAGTTTAATGTATTTACATATAACTTAGCCAACCAACCCATCATTAAGTCATACTTTTCCATTACTTCATCGAAATTTAAGTATTCAGAAGTAATTGGTTGATAGATAGGGCCAACTTGCATCTTAGTCTTTTCATCCTTACCACCATTGATAGCGTAAAGAAGACACTTAGCTAAGTTAGCTCTAGCACCAAAGAATTGCATTTCCTTACCAGTTTGAGTAGCACTTACGCAACAACAAATTGCATAGTCATCACCCCAAACAACACGCATTACATCATCATTTTCATATTGAATAGAACTTGTATCTACTGAAATCTTAGCTGCATACTTCTTAAAGCCTTCAGGAAGTCTTGAAGTATATAAAACAGTAACATTTGGTTCAGGAGAAGGCCCCATGTTCTCTAAAGTATGTAAGAAACGGAAGTCAGTCTTAGTAACCATGCTTCTACCATCTACACCAGCACCAGCTAAATCAAGTGTTGCCCAAACTGGGTCACCAGAGAATAATTGGTTATAGCTTTCAATTCTAGCAAACTTAACCATTCTGAACTTCATAGTTAAATGGTCAACGATCTCTTGAATCTCAGATTCAGTATACTTACCACTAGCTAAGTCTCTTTCAAAATAGATATCTAAGAAAGTAGCGATTCTACCCACTGACATAGCAGCACCATTTTGAGTCTTAATAGCAGCTAAATAACCGAAGTATAGCCATTGTGCAGCTTCATATGAATCCTTTGCAGGTAAAGAAATATCGAAACCATAGCTTAAAGCCATTTCCTTCATAGCCTTTAAAGCCTTGATTTGCTTAGCGATTTCTTCCTTTTGACGACAAACGATTTCATCCATTAAACCGCCACCGTATTCATCTAAATCATTTTGTTTACATTCGATTAGATAATCAATACCATATAAGGCGATTCTTCTATAGTCACCAACTATTCTACCTCTACCATAAGTATCAGGTAAACCTGTAATAATCTTGTTATGTCTTGCAGTCTTCATTTCCTTTGTATAACAAGAGAAAACTGCATCAGAGTGAGTTGTATGATACTTAGTAAAAATATCATGTAACTCTTGGCTTGGTTCATAACCATACATTTGACAGCTTTGTTCAGCCATACGGATACCACCATAAGGCATAAATGCTCTCTTTAATGGCTTATCAGTTTGTAAACCAACAATCTTTTCTAAATCTTTATCAAGATATGCAGCACCATAAGCAGTAATACCGCTTACTACTTCAGTTTCCATATCAAGAACGCCACCCTTGGCTCTTTCTTCCTTTTGTAAAATTTGTAATTCGCCCCATAGCTTATCAGTTGCCTCTGTTGCACCAGCTAAGAAACTTTCATCACCATCATATGGCTTGTAGTTAGTTTGAATGAAATCCCTTACATCGATTTCGTTACACCACTTGCCACTTTTAAATCCGCTCCACTGTTCTTTCATACTACCTCTTTCTTTATTTATAACGACCTTCGTCGTTTTACGTCCTTTATTCTAATATTTTTGCACTAATTTAGCAACATAAATGCACAAAGAATACAAATTTTTGTATAAGCTCTATTTCTTCTTTACAACATAAGCTAAACCAAAGCTATTTGGACCCAAGTGAGAACCAATAACAGCACCAATCATATGCTTATTAAATTCATGTATCTCAACACCAACATTAGCTAATTTTTCAACTAACTTAAGCACATTACCAATACTTGGTGTATATAAGGCACATATTGGAAATCTTTCATCTAATCTTTCATTAACTAACTTTAGAACCAATTCCTCAATTGCACTCTTTGTACCCCTAGGCTTTGAAAATAAAGATACTTTACCCTCATCATCTAAAGTAACTAAAGGTTTAAACTTCAATAAGTTACCAACCTTATGAGCTACTGCATTAACTCTACCACCTTTAGCTAAGTAATCTAGATTATCAGCACCTGCCATAACTCTAACCCTAGTCTTTAGTTCCTCTAATGTAGTAACGATATCGATATAACTAACTCCTTCATCTCTCATCCTACAAGCTTCATTAACCAAATATCTTTCACCACATGAACAACTTAAAGAATCTATAAAATAACAATTATCAATCTCAACCATATTCTTGATCATAACCGCATTATCATAAGTACCTGAAATCTTAGAAGACAAGAAAATACCAATTACCTCATCATTATTCTTCTTTGCTTCTTCTAATATTTCCATAAGCTCACTAGGAGATGGTTGCGAAGTGATTGGAAATGATGGACTATTTACCAACAAATCAAAAAATTCTTCTTTAGATATATCCTTTTCCTCCTTATATGTCTTTCCTTCAAAAGTCACATTAAGAGAAATCATGTCAACGTTAAGCTCTTTAGCTTGGGCTAATGTAATATCACTAGCACTATCTGTAATAATTTTTAACATATCTACATATTACTATATTAAAAAAATAAACTCACGTTTATTTTTTTAGCCAACAAGCATATAAGGTAAAGTCACTATCAACAATCATCGTATCTAGATTAGCTCTAATATTACAATTTTCATCAAGTGCCCAATAATCAAATTCATAACCCTCTCTTGTAGGATTTTCTACTTCAACCTTCTCGCCATATTCATATCGCTTAGATTCAATATAAGAGCCACCTAAAGAATTAAAATCTACTTTGAAACCATTATTAGTCAAACCAATAACGACACAAATAACGATTGCCACAAACAATACACCGATAATCTTATCAAGAGTCTTTACTGAAATCTTTACTTTTGAATAAAGACCTCTTAGTTGTAATGGCGAGCTATTAGGCTCGCCATTATTATTAGATTCGGTTTTTTTAATTTCCTTATCTTCCATTATTTCTTAGTTAGATATTTACGCATATCAATAGCACAAGCAATCAAAATAATTAAACCCTTAATGATATAAAGCATATTTTGATTTACTGCTAAGAAGTTAAGAGCAACGAAAATTAATTGAAGTAGTACAACACCGATAAATAATCCAGAAATCTTACCAGTACCACCGACGAATGATACACCACCGATTACACAAGCAGAAATTGCATCGGCTTCATAGTTTAGACCTGTATTAGCAGTAGCACTACCAACTCTGGCAGCATCGATAAATCCGGCTAATGAATACATAACACCAGCAAGAACGAATACTAGGATAATTGTCTTTTCAACGTTAACACCAGATACTTCAGCAGCAGTCTTATTAGAACCTACCGCAAACATATTCTTACCAAATTCAGTCTTGTTCCAAATAACCCACATTACAATCAAGAAAATTAATGAGTATAGGACATATTTAGGAACAGCAACAGTACCAATCTTGAACAATGGACCAGCAATCAAATTCTTATATGGTTCAATCATACCAGATAATGTTTGACCATTATTTGTACCAGACATCATATAAACAAGGATAATACCATAAGTAATAAGTTGTGTTGATAATGTAACGATATATGGGTGTAAGCTAAACTTCGCAACAGAGAAACCATTCACGAAACCAATAGCAGCACCAATCAAAACAACAATTAACAATACAACTGGAATAGGTAATGCTTGTGTCATATTTGGCCAAATCTTAGAAGATGTAGTCAATAATGAAGCAGTAACAACAGCAGATAAACCAACAATTCTACCAGCAGAAATATCGGTACCAGCCAAAACAATACAACCACCAACACCCAAAGCAATTGGAAGTTTAGATGCAGTTAATGAGATTACGTTAACGATTGAAGCAGTACCCAAGAAAGCAGGTCTTTTAATCGCAACATATACAATTACCAAC
Organism: uncultured Erysipelotrichaceae bacterium; assembly: GCA_934675465.1. Taxonomy (GTDB): domain Bacteria; phylum Bacillota_I; class Bacilli_A; order Erysipelotrichales; family Erysipelotrichaceae; genus Colivicinus. The sequence goes on from CAKUQM010000009.1 coordinate 4,408, forward strand.
GCAATGATAATAAACATCGCATTGTTGAATAAAAAGTCTACAAGCTTTTTAGAATCAAATTTGTTATTCTTTTCAGACATTAGTGTCATCCCCCTAATTTACGCATATTTAGCAGCAAGAGTCATAATCTCTTCCTGTGTAGTTGTCTTAGCATCAACCTCACCTGCTAAACGACCACCACTCATTACTAAGATTCTATCGCATACACCTAATAGCTCAGCCATTTCTGAAGATACCATTAGTACACATTTACCTTGCTTAGCCAAATTAATAATCAATTCATAGATTTCATACTTAGCACCAACATCAATACCTCTTGTTGGTTCATCTAGTAGTAGAACATCCGGCTCCGTTAATAGCCATCTTGCGATAATAACTTTCTGTTGGTTACCACCTGATAAAGACTCAATTCTTGTCTTTTGGTTTGGAGTCTTTGTCTTTAGAGAATCAATACCCCACTGTGTGGCATCATACATCTTCTTATCATTCAAGAATGGACCATTCATATACTTATCTAGCGAAGAAATACAAGTATTAGCTTGGATATCACGGATACCGAAGATACCAGTAGCTCTTCTTTCTTCTGTAACTAGAGCGAAACCATTTTTAATTGATTCACGAGGATTCTTATTCTTTACAAGCTTACCATCAAGATAAATCTCGCCACTCTTTCTTGTCGCATTACCGAAGATGTTTTCAAGTAGCTCTGTACGACCACTTGCATCAAGTCCAGCAATACCTAAGATCTCGCCTCTATTTGCCTTAAATGAAACATCCTTTAATTTAGAATATTCAGCAGTAAGACCCTTTACTTCAAGAAGAGGTTCACCAATAACATTATCCTTAACTGGATATACATTAGTAAGCTCTCTACCTACCATCAACTTAATAATTTCATTAGTTGTTAAATCTTTTGCGTCTTTTGTAGTTATGTATTTACCATCACGCATGATAGTTACTTCATCTGAAATTCTCAAGATTTCATCCATCTTATGAGAAATATAGATGATACCACAACCCTTTGCCTTCAATTGGTTGATAATCTTAAATAAATGTTCAACCTCAACCTCAGTCAAAGAAGATGTTGGTTCGTCAAATACGATAACCTTCGAATTATATGATACTGCCTTAGCAATCTCGACCATCTGTCTTTGAGATACAGGCATTGTTGACATAACTGTTTTAGGATCAACATTAACTTCTAATTGATCGAAAATTTCTTTTGTGGCCTTATACATTTTCTTCTCACTTGTAAATAGTGGGAAGCCATCAACTTTTGGATAACGACCTAGCCACATGTTATCCATTACATTTCTTTTTAAAGCTTGATTAAGTTCTTGGTGTACCATCGCTACACCATGTTCCAAAGCTTCTTTGGAATCCTTAAAGTCTACTTCTTCACCCTCTAGATAGATATGACCACTATCCTTGTGGTAAACAGAGAATAAACATTTCATCAAAGTAGATTTCCCGGCACCATTTTCACCCATAAGAGCATGTACTGTACCCGCTTTAACAGTTAGTTGTACATCATCTAGTGCCTTAACACCTGGGAATGACTTACTGATATGTTCCATTCTAAGCAATACATCATTTGCCATAAAATTAGTCCCCTTTATGTTAGTTAAATATAATAGTAGCCACGCCGTTAGCGTGGCTACTTAGTAAAATCAGTTAAGCTAAATTATTTAGTATAAGCTGAGTAAGGAATGTTAACTCTCCATGTACCAACTGCTTCATATTCAGCAGGAATGTTAGTAACTGGAGCTTCACCAGCGATTAAGTTGCTAGCAGTTAAGCAAACAACCTTAGCCATACCTTCACCATCTTGTTTTACTGTACCAGTCATGTTGCCAGCATCGATAGCGTCTTTTGCAGCTTGGATAGCATCAACACCGAATACTGGAATAGTAGTACCCTTACCATCGTTGTAACCATGGCCTTGTAATGATTGGATAGCACCTAGAGCCATACCATCATTGTTAGCGATGATTAATTCAGGCATATTGTTGTTAGCTTCATTGTATTGAGCTAATACTGTTTCTAAATGGTTGAATGCAGCTTCTTGAGACCAAGTACCATTAGCATCTACTAAGTATTGAGTAGTAGCCTTTTCATCATAGTAAGCTAATTCAGGCTTGCCAGCTTCTGTTAACATAGCGTTAGCATCTTCAACTGAGAATTGAGTTCTAGCGATAGCTTCTGTATTACCTTCTTGACCCTTCAACATAACGTAAGAAATCTTACCATCTTTGTTTAGATCTAATGCATCATAGTTAGCTAGTAAGTAATCACCAATGATCTTACCTTCGTAGTGACCAGCTTGTTCATAGTCAGTACCAACGAATGCAGAACCATATTCATTTAATAATGCTTCAGCTTCAGCATCATCAGCAGAAATTGATCTATTGAAGAATACAACCTTTGCATCAGCAGCCTTAGCAGCATCTAAGATAGCCTTAGTAGTATCAACAGAGTTAGATTCAACTTGGTTTACAACTAACACCTTAACACCAGCAGCTAAAGCAGTAGTGATTTGGTTTGTTTGATCTGTTTGGTTACCATTACCATCATAGTCCTTGTAAGAAATACCAGCAGCATTAAATTCATTATTTAAAGCAGCACGTACAGTTGACAAATAGTCATCAGCGAATGTGTACCAGAATACTGCAACTTGTTCTACATCGCTACCACCAGTAGTAGCACCACCATTGTCGTCACTACCACCACCACAAGCAGCCAATGTAAAGATCATTGCAATACTAAGTAAGACAGTTAAAATCTTTTTCATTTGTTCTCCTCTTTTGTACTTTTGTACATAATTTTTGTAAGCTCCATACACCCCAAGTTTGTGCAAGCGCTTCCATCGCATATAATTATACATGATATTTTTCCAATTGTAAGCGCTTTACTCATCTTAATGTCTTCTTGGTTACCACCTGCTTACAAAAGTCCTTATAAAATGCTTAATTCTTTGAGAATTTACTTTCTGAAAAAGATTTCAAAAAGAAAAAGGTGTACCACTACACCTCAAATATTCCATTCTTAATCATGATTGGTTTTAACACCTTAAGCTTAGTCATTGGGCCAATCTTTAACTTAGCCACAAACCTAGACGCATAAGGTCTATTCTCATCATGCACAAAGGCAATCTTCATAATCTTTAGCTTATACTTTAGACACATATTATAAAACTCAGGAAACCTCTCAGCAGGATATAAAGTATAAACCTCACCATTATCCTTCATATTCTTCCTAAAAGCCTTAAACATATCATCAAGTGGCAAAGTTTCCTCAAACATTGCTGTCTTATAAAACTTATTACTTCTTACATTACCCATCTCAAAGAAAGGTGGATTACAAATTACCACATCAACAGGCTCAATATCCAAGTCCTGAATCCTTGAATTAATAAGTTCATAATCATCTGTATACCTTTTTAAATTATCATTCGCCAATTCAAGTGGTTCTTTAAAAATATCCACCCCAATCAAATGACCCGCATTATGATAATGAGCATACAAAAGTAAAGCACCATTATTAGTGCCCAAATCCAAAATTGTCTTCTTCTTTAATGGTTCTAGAAACATGCCCAAAGCCGCAGTATCTGAATTAACCTTAAACATTTCAGAATCCTGTTCAATCTCATAATTAATAAATTTCAAATAATCATTCTGTCTCATCATCGTAATCCTTTGACAACTCAAAATAGAAAGTTGACCCCTCACCTACTTTAGAAACCACACCATATTTAGCACCATGAGCCTCTAAAATAGCCTTCGCAATAGCCAAACCCAATCCAGTTGAATTCTCATTCCTTCTAAAATTCTTATCAATCTTGTAATAGCGATCCCAAATAAAGGGAAGATCTTTCTCACTTATACCATCACCCTCATCTTTAACCTCAAAATACAAACTATCTTCACTATCCCTAATAGAAACATAAATAGTCGAATTTTCATCTGAATGCTTAATCGCATTAGAAAGATAATTGTATATCACTTCCGATATCTTTGTCTCATCACCATAAACAATTACACTCTTAAGATCTGTCTTTAGGGTAATATTTTTTTCCTTCATTAAACCAGACAACAGTTTACATACATTTGTAATAGACTTTTCAATATCAAAATTAGACTTATTCAAATTAATAAAACCTGCCTGAAGCTTTGAATACTCTTGCATATCATTAATAAGCTTAGTCAAATACTCCGTCTCATCAATAATGACATCCAAATGTTGATCCCTCTTAATAGGATCATCACCCGAAATATCCTTAATCATCTCCGCATAAGACCTAATCAAAGTAATCGGCGTCCTTAAATCATGAGACACATTCGCCAACAAATCCTTTCTAAGCTCATCAATTTTTGAAAGCTTCTCAGTCGCATCATCAAGCGTACTAGCTAACGCATTAATCTCGCTATAAGACTCCTTCTCGCTTTTAAAACTAACATGATAGTCGCCATCTGCTAGTTTATTAGCCTCCTTTTGCATATTAACAATCGGAGAAGTAATCTTATTTGCCAACAAAAACGAAACAACCAAAGCCAAAATAACTATAAACATCGACAACAACAAATACTGCTTCAAAATAAAATCAACATATGAATCAAGCAATTCTAATGGTGCATTAACCAAAAGATAATAATTAGCCAAATTAATCGAAACCTTCTTACCATACAGTAACATCTCCAAATCCGTAGTAGGAGATGTTAAAGTCTCGCTTATCACATTATATTCACTTAATTTATCAACAAGCTTAGTACCATTATCATAAACAACTAAATCATCACCATCGATATTAATAGGCTCATCAAAAACACATAACTCGCCCAAAGAATCAGCACTATAAACCCTTCTACCATTTTGATTATAAATAATAGCACAAACATTATTATTATTCACAAGCCTATCAATCTTTAAGATAGACGCCTCACTTGGCTTATTAACCAAAAGCTCATTCTCAATTGTCGAAACAAGGGTATCAATCATCTTAATACGATTCTCACGATAATAAGGCTTAATCAAAGCCACCAACAAAAAGCCTAATAGCACCAGCATTAAACAAGAAAAAATTAAAAAATATAGCCAGGTCTTAAACTTTATGCCCTTAAAATTAAATCGCAAACTTGTAACCCAATCCTCTTTCTGTACAAATCAAATCACGATACTCACCAAGATTTTTTCTAAGCATCTTCACATGAGTATCCACGGAACGATCACCCTCAATATAATCCATCTTCCAAACTGCTCGAGATATTTTATCACGTGACAAAACAATATTCTTATTATCAATAAAATAAAACAACAGTTCCTTTTCCTTAGGAGTCAAATTAACCCTATCTCCATCAATATAAACTTCACGGGCATCAAAATCACAAACCAAACCCTTATAAATAAACTTCTCATTCTCGTGTTTATTATGCCTTGCCATAATGGCCTTAATTCTAGCCATCAACTCCTTAGGCGAAAAAGGCTTGGTTACATAATCATCAACACCCATATTAAAACTAAAAAGCTTATCATCCTCTTCTTGTCTTGCACTAAGCATAATAATCGGTGTATCCTTGGCTTCCTTAATCTTCTTACAAGCCTCAAAACCATCCATAACCGGCATCATAATATCCAAGATAATGCAATCGTAATCAGTAGCTAAAGCCTTATTAACAGCACTCTTGCCATCACTTGCCTCATCACAAACATAACCATTAACCAAGGCATACTCTTTAACTACTTCACGAATTCTAATCTCATCATCAACTATTAATATCTTCATCAATACAACACCATCTTTCTTACAAGAAGCGAAGACTCTCTCTCCTTCTTACCCTCAAAATAAACATAATGAGCCTTATTCAAACCCTCTATATATTGATAATAAATATTAGGCATAACCGCCAATGAAATAGAAGCACTCTCATCATTGACATCCACAAAACACATCCTTTGTCCCTTCTTAGTCCTAATCTGTTTAATACGCACAATCTGACCAAAACCACAGGCACTACCCATCTTTATCTCACTAATAGAAGGAACACTTATATGATACTTTTGTTTAACTCTCTCGATTGGATCAAACTTAAAATAAAAGCCCAAAACTTCCTTTTCCTTAGAAGCCAAAACCATCATATCATCAGCGACATTCTCAACAATAGGTGTATCATCACCACCAAACAAATTCAAACCATTAGTGCTATTAGCATACTGAATAACCCTACTCAAATTTAAAGACATTGAATATCTACTCAAACCAAACTCATCAAAAGCACCAGACGCAATCAAACTAGTCAAAGCCTTAATATCCACGCCTTCTTCAGTTAACTTGCAAATCGCATCCACATAAGACGAGAAAGGCTTAGCCTTTATAATCTTAGAAACATTAGCACTACCAACATCCTTACAAATACTTAAAGGCAACAAAATCTTATCATCAACTATTTTGTACTCATCACTAGACCTATTAATAGACAAACCAAGTAAGCCAATATTTCTACCCCTTATCTCCTTAATATAAGCATAAGTTTTCTCGCTGGCACCAATCGCACCATTAAGTAAAGCCTTATAAAAATACAAAGGATAATTAGCCTTCAAATAAGCCATACGATAAGCCACCAAACCATAAGCAATCGAATGTGACTTGTTAAAACCATAATTCGCAAAACGCAATATCAATTCATACAACTCATTAGCCAAACTTATATCATAGCCATTTTTTAAACAACCATCTATAAACTCAGGCTTAAGCTTTTCTAGTTCCTTAGCCTTCTTCTTAGACATCGCTCTTCTTAAAACATCCGCCTTACCATAAGAAAAGTTCGCCAACTTACGCGCAATTGACATAATCTGTTCTTGATAAACAATAATTCCATAGGTCTCTTTTAAAATAGGCTCTAATTCTTTAGTTAAATACTTAATCCTATCTCTATGAGCACGATTCTCTAAAAATGCAGGAATATTCTCCATAGGACCCGGTCTAAACAAAGCTATCATCATTGACAATTCTTCAAAAGAATTAGGACGCATCCTTCTAGCCAAATTCTGCATACCATTAGACTCCAATTGAAAAACACCCAACAAATTCACATTAGAAATAAGATCAAAAGTCTTCTTATCATTCAAAGGAATCCTATTAATATCAAACTTAGAATTAATATCATCCATAATTTCCGCAATAATGCCAAGATTTCTTAACCCCAAGAAATCCATTTTAATTAAACCCAAGTCCTCAAGATACTCAGCACTATATTGAGTAGAATCCAAATCACTTTCTATCGAAATCATTGGAACCACATCAGATAAAACATTCTTAGAAAAGACAATACCAGCCGCATGAGTTGACTCATGGCGAGGATTACCTTCTAACTTTAAAGCTATCTCAAACAAGAATTGATACTTCTTATCACTATTAATCTTTTGATTAAACAAAGGAATTGTATTATAAGCATCCATCAAGGAAGTGTTCAAACTATTAGGAATAAGCTTAGCGATACTATCAGTCTCCACCGTTGTATACTTTAAAACTCTTGCTACATCCCTTAAAACCTGCTTAGTCTTTAAAGTACCATAAGTAATAATATGGCCCACATGATCCTTACCATACTTCTCTTTAACATAAGCAACCACCTCATCCCTTCTATCATCTGGGAAGTCAGTATCAATATCCGGCATTGAAATTCGCTCAGGATTTAAAAATCTTTCAAACAACAAACCATACTTAATCGGATCAATCTCCGTAATACCAAGACAATACGAAACCAAAGAACCAGCAGCACTACCTCTACCAGGGCCAACCATAATTCCCTTTTTCTTGGCATACAAGATAAAGTCATAGACAATCAAAAAGTAATCCTCAAAATGCATCTTAATAATGACATCAAGCTCATATTGAAGCCTACTTATATATTCATTAGTCAAACGATTCTTAAGCCTTCTCTTTAAGCCTTCTTTACATAAAGCACTTAAATAATCTTTTGAAGAAACATCATTAGGTGTCTTAAATTCAGGCAAAGAAGTCCTAAAAGCCATCTTCACATTACAGTTTTCAGCCAAAACATCACAGTTTCTAGATTCATCATCAAAAACTGCATCCTTAATCTGACGATCCTTTTCATAATAAGCATTCTCTTCTAAAGTCTTCTTATCCCTGATGCACTTTAAAACCTCATAAGCGATATAATCATCTTCTTCAATATAAAGAGTTGTAGACATCTTTATAATCTTTATCTTATTCTCATTTAATAAAGGCCTTAACTTTTCATCTCTTCTTACGTTGCCAGCCATATCGTGATCTAAGAAAGCTACTAAATGATCACCAAATATTTCCTTTTCTTTCTTAATACTATTGTTTATATCTTCACTATCAAAATAAGGAACATCCTCTGACTTAATCACCACAAAATTATGATCACGATACTTATTAAAAGTATCCAAATCAATTATCTTATCAACGCCAGTATTAACAACACTTGACAATCTCATAAGATTTTGAAAACCCAAATCATCCTTCGCATATAAGATGACACTAACAACTCTATCAACATTAACATCCACTTCAAGTCCAATAACTGGCTTAATATTTTCTTTTAAACATTCATTATAAAAACTCATTGCCCCAGACAAGACATTCTTATCAACAAGACCAATCGAGGAATAGCCCTTCTCCTTAGCCTTTTTAACCATTCTTGGAATCGTGCACATACTTGAAAGTAAACTATATACACTTCTTACATAAAGTAGACTAGCCATACAATAATTATACAAGAAAATATTTGACTCAGGCGTTATATAGAAATACAATATAGATACCCCCAGGGGGTATGAGGAATATTTATGGAAAAAACATATGAAGTCAAAGGAATGACCTGTGTTATATGCAAAGCTAATGTTGAAAAAGCTTTAAACAAGATTAGTGGTGTCAACAGTGCTGTAGTTAATCTTCTAGACAACGAAGTTACTGTAGACTTTGATGAAACCAAAGTAAATGAAACAATATTAGAAGAAGCAGTTGATAAGGCAGGTTATAAGTTATTACTAAACAAGGAAAAGAAGCTTAATAAGGATAAATTATATTTAATTATCTCTATTATTTTATCCATTATCCTAATGTACCTATCAATGATGAAAATGGATAATAGTATTGATCCTGATATGATGGTAGGTATTACACTAAATCAATTATTTCAGTTGATTCTTTCATTTGTTGTTATAGTGATAAACAGACACATCTTTAAATCAGGCTTCAAGGCATTATCATCATTAAGCCCTAACATGGACTCCCTTGTTGCCCTATCAAGCACTGTCTCATTTATCTATTCAATATATGCTCTATATAAGATTAATCTAGGCGATACTTCTTATCATCTATATTTTGAAACAGCAGCCATGACGATTACTATTGTCAAATTAGGCAAATATATCGAAGGTAACACTAAAGCTAAGACTACTAAAATCATTAGAGGCTTGACCACTTTAATACCTATGAATGCTCACTTATTAAAAGATGGCAAGGAAGAATTAATATCTATCAACGATTTAAAAAAGGATGATATTGTCATCATCAAACCAGGAGAATCAGTGCCTAGAGATGGTGTAATCATAAATGGTAGCTCATCAATTGATGAATCGATGATTACTGGCGAATCTTTACCAGTAAATAAAACTGTTGGTGATGAGGTAATTGGAGGAACCATCAATACCTTAGGTACTATCAATGTACAAGTAACCAAAAGTGCTAGTACTACGGTTCTTTCTAAGATTATTAATCTAACAAAGAAAGCAAGTAACGAAAAGATTCCAGTTGAAAGATTTGCGGACAATATCTCTAAATACTTTGTGTTTACAGTAATTGTAATCTCACTAATCACCTTTATTACTTGGATGATTATCACCAAAAATATTGAACTAAGCCTAAACTTCGCCCTATCAGTACTAGTAATCAGCTGTCCTTGCGCCCTAGGCCTTGCCACACCGGCTGCCATTGCGGTAGCCACTGGAAGAAGTGCTCAACAAGGCATTCTAATCAAGAAACCAGAAATTTTAGAAGTAGCCGGTAAGCTAGATACAGTCATCTTTGATAAGACTGGTACCCTAACTCAAAATAAATTGAATGTAATAGATACCAAGATTATCGATGATGAATTTATCAATTATTTATCTTCGATTGAAAAGAGCCAAAATCACCCAATTGCCAAAGCGATAGTAGATAAATATCCTGATGGCAATATTACTTTTGATTCAATCACTTTTATTCCAGGTTTAGGTGTTAAAGCTATCAAAGGTGATGATATCTACTTAGTAGGCAATAGTAAATTAGTCAACATCGAAGAGAACAACTATTCATCCATCGCCCTAAGTAAGAACGATGAATTAATGGGTATTGTCTATTTAAGTGATATCCTAAGAGATACTTCCAAAATCGCCATAGAGAATCTAAAGAAAAGAAATATCAATCCGATTATGTGTACTGGTGATAATAAGATAGCCGCTACTAAAATAGCTAACTTATTAAAGATTAAAGACTATAAATATGAAGTAAAACCAGAAGATAAGAACGAATTAGTCTTAAGCCAAAAAGGAATAACGGCCATGGTTGGTGATGGTGTTAATGATTCTATTGCCCTATCGGCAGCTGATGTTTCTATTACTATTAAAAACGCCAGTGATATAGCTAGCGCTAGTTCTGATGTCATCTTAATGAAAAATGATTTAAATGATATCTCATTCTTATACGATTTAAGCAAGAAAACCTTTAGAATCATCAAAGAAAATCTCTTTTGGGCCCTTGGCTATAATATGGTATGTATTCCTATTGCGGCAGGACTTTTCTATAATAGTTATGGACTAAAATTAAATCCCATGATTGGAGCTATTTCCATGTGGGTATCATCGATGTTTGTGTTAGCTAATGCGCTAAGAATATATAATGTAAAGAAAGAGGAAATTAAACTTATGAACAAAACTGTATTAATTGAAGGAATGATGTGTAAAAACTGTGTTAAACATGTGCTAGATGCCTTAACGGGTTTGGGATGTGACGCCACTGTAAGTCTAGAAGATAAGAAGGCTTATATTAAAAATACGTCATTAGATGATGAGACAATCAAGGATACAATCGAAGAATTAGGTTACGAAGTCAAGGAAATTGTTAATGACTAAGGATAAAGATAAGATAAAAAAGTATCTTAATATCGCAAGAGGCCAACTTGATGGGATAATAAAGATGATTGATGAAGATCGCTATTGTCTTGATGTATCAGACCAATTATCCGCAACAAGATCATTACTTAAAAAAACTAATAATTTGATTCTTAAAAATCATATTGATAATTGTGTAAGAGAAGGTATCTTGGCAGGCGATGAGTCAAAGGTAGATGAAATCATAAAAGCATTGGAGAAACAAGTATGACAACAAGAAGAGAAACAACAAGACCCATTAACGTTGGTGGTGTCCAAATTGGTGGCCAAAACAAAGTAGTCATTCAATCAATGACTAATACTAAGACCAAGGACGTACAAGCTACTGTTAAACAAATTAAAGAATTAGAAGAAGCAGGATGTGACATTGTAAGAGTCGCTATTCTAGAACTAGAAGACGCTAAGGCCATCAAAGAAATCAAAAAAGAAATCAGCATCCCTATCGTATCTGATATTCACTTTAATCCTGATTTTGCGATAGCTGCCATCAACAGTGGTACCGATAAGATTAGATTAAATCCTGGTAATATTGAAAACGAAGATAAGATTGTAGAAATCGTTAACCTATGTAAGGAAAGACATGTACCAATTAGAATTGGCATCAATGGTGGTTCTTTAAATAAGAAATATAAGCATTCAGAAGAAGCGATGATTGAAAGTGCGAAAGACCATTTAAGAATCTTAGAAGCCAACGACTTCCATGATATCTGTCTATCATTTAAATCATCAGACCCAATCGAATGTATCAATGCCTATAAATTAGCTAGTAAAGAATTCAATTATCCTTTACATCTAGGCGTTACTGAAGCTGGTGGTCTTGTTGATAGTGCCATCAAATCATCATTAGCCCTAGGCAATCTATTATTAGATGGTATTGGTGATACTATTAGAATTTCTATCAGCGATGATCCAGTTAAGGAAATCATGGTAGCTAAAAAACTTTTAAGAAACTGTGGTCTTAAGAAAGATGTTGCCAACTTAATTTCTTGCCCAACTTGTGGCCGTATTCAATATGATATGTTGCCTATCGTTAAAGAAATGGAAAAATATCTAGAAAATGTTCATAAAGACATTGACGTTGCCATCATGGGTTGCCCAGTTAATGGACCACTAGAGGCAAAACGTGCTGATATTGGTGTAGCTGGTGGTAAGGATTGTGCCCTTCTTATTAAGAAAGGTGAAATCATTAGATCTATCCCGCAAGAGGATGTTGTCAGAGTCTTAAAAGAAGAAATCGAAAAGTTATAAGGTGAGCAATCACCTTTTTCTTTAACTAAAATCTCTTCTTACAAACCTCACAACACCCATTATTCTTACAGGTAAATCAACAACTTCCTGCTTAGTAAAAAACCTTGACTCATATTCAGGATTAGTAGCCTCAAGAATCATCAAATCGTTCTTATAATAAACTTTCTTAAGAGTTACTTCATCGCCAACAAGCACAACCGCAATTTGACCAGAACTTACAGTATCTGACTTAGCTACATAAACCAAATCACCATCATAGATATGAGAACCTATCATTGAATCACCGCATATTCTTACAAAATAATCCCCTCTATTGGCATCAGCTTGTCCCAATTCTACATACCCTTCTATATTTTCATCAGCCAACAAATCATAACCAGCCTTGACAAAACCAGCAATTGGCTTAATTCTTTCTTCTTGCATGATGACAGTTTCAATATCATAATCTAAGACCTTAGACAATTTCTCAATCGTACCCTTTTTAAGCATGGTACTCTCACCATTTAACCAACGATAATAAGTTGATAAAGACACACCGAGTTCCTTGGCTACCTCATTATGGCCTTTACCATTGTCTGTTTCATACTGTATTAAAAGTTCTTTCAATCTCATATCTAGAATTTATCATATATTTAGGAAATATTAAATAAAATTTTTTTATTTTTTCCCAAATCTTACTTGTTTTGGTAATTTACTTTCTTATAATAAAGACATGCAAAGAATATATTTATGTATCGACCTTAAATCTTTTTATGCTTCGGTTGAATGTGCTGAAAGAGGACTAGATCCCTTTAAAATAAATTTAGTTGTAGCCGATCCTACAAGAGGAGGAGGTGCCATCACCCTAGCTGCCACACCTGCTATTAAAAAGTTAGGAGTTAAAAGTAGAGGCCGTATCTTTGAAATACCCAAAAATATTGAATATATCATTGCTCCACCTAGAATGTCCTTATATATGGAATATTCAGCCTTAATCTATAAGATTATTCTTAAATATATCAGTAAAGAAGATGTCTATGTTTATTCTATTGATGAATGTTTTATCGATGTTACTCCTTATCTTAATCTATACAAACTAAAGGCTAAGGATATTGCCAAACTGATTATCAATGGCATATATAAAAATACTTCAATTACCGCAACCTGTGGTATAGGTACAAATATGTTTTTATGTAAGGTGGCCTTGGATATTTGTGCTAAACATAAAAGCGATAATATTGCCTATTTAGATGAAGATGTTTTTAAACAAACTCTATGGCACCATCAACCTTTAACGGACTTTTGGATGATAGGACCAGGAACAGTTAGAAGATTAGCTTCCATTGGTGTTTATGACTTATATGGCGTTACTCAAACACCAGAAAATGTCTTATATAAGCTCTTTGGCATCAATGCCAAGGCTTTAATCGACCATGCCTATGGGAAAGAGGATACTTGTATCGCTGATATCAAGGCTTATAAGCCTAAGGCTAATTCAATATCTAATTCTCAAATTCTTTTTGAAGACTATAACTATAAGGATGCCTACATTGTCTTAAAGGAAATGGTAGAAGCTAATGTATTAGAACTAACTAGTAAACATGTAGTTACTAATCATATTTCTCTATATATTGGCTATTCTAAGGATGTTATAAAGGCAAGTTCTGGTAGTAATAAGATTAGTAATACTACTAATTCTTATAAGATTCTTTTAAATGAATTTACCCTACTTTATAAAAGAATAATCAATACCAATTATCCAATAAGAAAGATAGGAATTAGTTTTGGTAATTTAAAGGATGAATATTATGCTGAATATGATTTGTTTACTGATATTGAAGAAATTGAAAAGGAGCACAAGTCACAAGAGGCTATGGTTTATATTAAACAAAAATATGGTAAGAATGCCATATTAACAGGAACCAGTTATTTAGATAAGGCAACTGGTAGAAAAAGAAATAAATTGATTGGAGGCCATAATGCCTAGAGCTGAAATTTTTATGGCTTTTGATGCCTTAAATGGTTATCGAGAGCTTCTTGAAAAGCAGGAAGAAGTGCTTGTTGAAAAAAGAATCTTAGACAATGAAGATTACGAAATATTAAATCGCACTATAAATGAAATTGAAGTTGGCAACAACATCTCTGTTATCTATTTTGAAAATGGTAAGTATTACAAAAAGGAAGGACGTTTGTCCAAACTCAATTACGATACTAAGATGTTACAAATTGTTAAACAAAAGATTTTATTTAAGAATATTGTTGAATTAAAGATTATTGATCAAGATCAACATCTAACCACTCAAAAGGAACCCATACTTTAGTCTTTTGGTTCATAAATTCTAATTCAACTAGGCAATTGCGATTCTTTTTAGAATATTCAATAATATAGCCTTCCATTTCTTTAAGTGGTCCATCAACAAGGACAACCTTGCCATCAACTTTTTTAGCTTTTGAAACAGGCAAGAAACCTTCGTTTTCTAAAACCCACTTAGCATATTCTAAGTCACTACCCATTAGTTTTCCATTATTATTCTTATAAGAAAGAAGCTTATAAGAATAATAATTAGACTTAATCTCAAATGGTTTTTTATCATTTGGCATATATAAAAAGACATAGCTAGATAACATAAGTTCTTCTACATCATATTTTTGACCATTCTTAGAGCGATGTGCCATTTTAAGCATTGGCGTCGCAATAAGATATTCATATTCTTTATTTAATTCATTAGCTAATTTCTTTTCTTGTCCCGTCATTGTAAAAAGACAATAAGTATCATACCCGTTAGCTACTAAATTAATTTTTCTTTGTTTAAGCTCGTCTGAAAATCCCTGCATATAAAATAATTCTATATTAAATAAGAGTAAATTCGCAAAAATGTTATAATTTTATTCATGCTTAAAGAATTTATTAAATATTACAAACCTTACAAATTACTATTTATATCAGACATGTTGGCATCATTATTGATTTCATTAAGTGCCATGGTATATCCGATTATTACAAGAAACATGCTTAATGATTTCATTCCTAATTCAAAGTATGATTTAATCATTAAATTTGGCATTATCTTACTTGTAATCTATATCATCAGAGCTTTGCTTAAATACTTTGTTCAATTCTATGGACATGTAATGGGTGTAAGGATTCAATCTGATATGCGTAAGGAATTATTTAGGAAGATTCAAAGATTACCTTATTCATACTTTGATAACCATGAGACAGGAGCTATCATGTCTAATTTGACTAATGATATCTTCGAAATATCTGAATTAGCTCACCATGGTCCTGAAAATGTCATCATGTGTACTTTAATGATCATCTTATCTTTTATCTACTTGGCAACCATTAATCTAAATCTTACTTTGATTATCTTTGCCTCTGTGCCTTTCTTGTTTTTAATTTCAATGAATCTTAGAAAGAAAATGAGAGAAGCATCTAGAAAATCAAAGATTGCGATGTCAGGTATCAACGCTGGTATCTCATCTTCCATCAGTGGTATTAGAGTTACTAAGGCTTTTAATAATAGTGAACTAGAAATGGAAAAGTTTGATGGCTACAACAAGAAATTTATTGAAGCTAGAAAATTGCACTTCAAAAGCTTTGCGACATTTAACTCAAGCACATCATTCATCACTGACTTGTTCAATGTTATTTGTTTAATATCAGGTGGTATCTTCTTATATAAGGGTTTAATTACCTTTGGTGACTATTCAACATTCATTGTCTCAATTAACTTGTTTATCACACCAGTTACTACCCTAGTTCAATTCACTGAACAATTAGAAGAAGGCATCGCTGGTTTTGAAAAGTTTGAAAAAGTAATGTCCGAAAAAGAAGAAGTTGACTTAGCTTCCGCAAAAGACTATATGGATTTAAATGGTGATATTGAATTTAAGAACGTATGTTTCAAATACGATAGTAACGAAGTATTAGACGATATCTCATTTAAGGTTAAGAAAGGTCAAACTGTTGCCCTAGTTGGTGAAAGTGGTGGTGGTAAGACAACTATTTGTCACTTGCTTCCTCGTTTCTACAATATTGATGCAGGTTCAATTGAAATCGATGATAAGAATATTTCAAACATCACAATGAACTGTTTAAGAAGAAACATCGGCATTGTCCAACAAGATGTCTTCTTATTTTCAGGAACTTTTAAAGAAAATATTGCCTATGGTAATTTAAATGCTTCTATGGATGAAATAATAGAAGCTAGTAAAAAAGCTAATATCTATGATTACATTATGTCCTTACCACATGGCTTTGATACTCAAATTGGTGAAAGAGGTGCAAGACTATCTGGTGGTCAGAAACAAAGATTATCTATCGCTAGAGTCTTCTTAAAGAACCCACCTATTCTACTTCTTGATGAAGCAACCAGCGCCTTAGATAATACAACTGAGATCATGATCCAAGAAGCATTAGATACTTTAAAGGAAGGAAGAACTACAATCGTAGTAGCTCATAGACTATCTACTATCAAGAATGCCGATAATATTTTGGTTATTGAACATGGTAAAGTTAAAGAAAGTGGTACTCATGAAAAGCTTATGAATATCGAAAATGGTACTTATAAGGAACTTTATGTGTCTCAATTTAGAGATATATAGCACATTTTAAAGAGAATTTAAATATTCTCTTTATAATTTGTTAAAAAAAATATATAATTGAAAAGTATAGAGGTTGAAAACATATGAACGAAAAAGGAATTGAATTAAAGAACGAGCTTATTGCTAAGGCTGAAGAACTAGCAAACAAAGAAGATGGCATCACTTCTCAAGAAGTTGAAGCTCTTAAGAAGAGATGGAGAAAAGCTAGTAGCGAAGAAGAATCTTTAGCTGAAAAAGAGCTTAATGATAAATTTGATGGCTTCATGTCAGTTATCGCTCCAAAAGTAACTGATATGTTATTATCTGCTGAAGAAAAGAAGAATGACATCATCAAGGAAGCAAAGGAAATTTCTACAAAGAGCTATAAGGAAGCTACATTAAAGATGAACGAACTTATGGACAGATGGAAAGCTTCTGGTAGAACTGGTGATAAGGAAAAGGATGATGCTTTATGGGCTGAATTTAAGGCTGCTAGAGATGAATTCTATGCAAATAAGAAGGCTTACTTCGAAAACTTAAAGGAATCATTCGCTAAGAATAAAGAAGAAAAAGAAAGATTAGTTGAAGAAGCTATCAAAGCTAATGAATTAACTAACTTCAAGGAAATCTCTGCTAAGATGGACGAACTAATGGAAGCTTGGAAGCAATTAGGTTCAGCTGGCAAGGAACATGAAGAAGAATTATGGGCTAAGTTCTCTGAACAAAGAAAGATTTTCTTCAAGAATAGAAAAGAATACTACAAGGGTTTAAAGGAAACTTATGCTGAAAGAACTGAAGCTAAGAAGGCTATCATTGCTGAAGCTAAGCAATACCTTGCAAGATCTGAATTCACCGATGAAGAAATCGCTGCTGTTAAGGAATTAAGAACAAAGTGGAAGGAAGTTGGTTCTGCTGGTAGAGAAAATGAAGATACTCTATGGGAAGAATTCAACGGTATTGTCAACAAGTATTATGACAATATGCGTTTCTACCGCAACAACAGATAATCATTCAAACCTAGCATCTGCTAGGTTTTTTATTTTGTTAAAATAAAAGATATGTTATAAACACATACCTTCTACATCAATTGTAATATATAGAATTTAAGATAATCAGTTTGATTAGAGCTCAATAGTATCGGATGATCCTTACCCTGTTGACTATATGAAATCTGCTTAAGAACCATGTTGTTTTCCTTAGCTGCCTCTAGTAACATCTTTACAAACAAATCTTCATTCATAAAATGTGAACAGCTACAAGTAACCAAATAACCACCCTTACCAAGTAAGCTCATAGCCTTAGAATTAATACGCTTATAGCCATTGAAGGCTGCCATAATTGTAGAACGTGATTTAGTAAATGCAGGTGGATCTAGAATAATCAAATCATATTCTCTTTTCTTTACTTTATCCAAATAATCAAAGACATCAGCCTTAACATAAGTAACCTTATCTTGTAGATTATTTAATTCAGCATTTCTTCTTGATTGCTCAACCGCTAAAGGCGAAATATCAACAGACACTACCTTTTCCGCACCATTAATAGCGCAGTTTAAGCCAAAGGAACCAGTATGAGTGAAACAATCTAGTACCCTTTTACCCTTAGCGATTCTACCAACCAATTCTCTATTAAATCTTTGGTCTAAGAAGAAACCCGTCTTTTGACCATCTACATAGTCGACATAGTATTTAATACCATTCTCAGTAATGATTGTTTCCTTATTATTGATATCAAAGTCACTACTTGCATAATAATAGTCCTTATATAGTTCTAAACCATCCAAGGCTCTAGAATTAACATCATTACGCTCATAGATAGCATCGATCACATAACCCTTTTCTTTAAATACTTCTAATAAAGCTCTAAAGATTAAATCTTTTCTTCTTTCAACGCCAAAAGTTGTAACTTGAGTAACCAGTATGTTGTTATACTTATCTACTGTTAAACCAGGAAAACCATCAGCTTCACCAAAGATAATACGACAAGCATCAATCTTATCTAAGACGGTTAAACGATAATCAATCGCATAAGTGACTCTTCTTTTAAAGAAGTCATAGTCAAAGATATCGTTGGCATTCTTAGAAAAGATTCTAACTCTAATCTTAGAAACATCAGAAATAAAACCAGTTCCTAAGTATTTACCTTTCTTAGATAAAACATCAACAATATCACCATTTTGATGTTCCTTAGAATAAGAAATAATCTCATTCTCATATACCCAGTTATTACCAGACTCAATAAAGTCTTCACCCTTTTCAGTTATAGTTATAATAGGATAATCACGCTTATTTTCCTTCATCTTACAATCCTTTCAAATAATCTATTAAATCGCTAAAAGAGCCTTCTAATCCACTATATGGGTGTTTATCACTTCTAATAGCACAATCATTAACTAAATAAACATCAATGCCTAAATTCTTACAAGGATAAGCATCCTCATGTTCATCATTACCTATCATCAAACATTCTGAAGGTGAAACATTATACTTATCCAATAATGCTTGATAATATCTAGTATCAGGCTTAACGAAATATTGGTCCTCATAGGCTGTAATATAATCAAAGTCTTTTTCATCCAAACCAACAAAAGACAATCTAGTCTTTTGGGCAACAAGAGGAAATAAAGGATTAGTCGCAAGTACTACATAATCTGTTTTACTACGGGCAATATCTACCGCTTCCTTAGCTAAAGGATTAGGTGATGTAAAACCAATAGCCTTCTTAAAACCATTGGCATAAAAGCCATCACAAGCCTTTTCAAAGTAAACTCTGTCTAGCTTAGTCTTTTCTTCAAAATCCTTCCAGAAAGCCTCCCTATTAGTCATAGTCCCATTAGATAAAGCCATTGCCCTAACACCAGACCAAATAGACTTCACAAAAGAATCTGCATCAATCTTATCAGCTACTTCCTTACATAATAAGTAAAAGTAACCCTTCACAAAAGTATCCTGTTCCATAGGTAACAAGGTACCATCCATATCAAACATTATTAATTTATATTTCATATCGAACCTTTCACTAAATATTTATTCAAATAAGCTCCTATAAAGAAGAAATAGAAAAAGAAATTAAAATACATCATAAGTACTACGATAGTAGCCAATGATCCATACATCGAAAAACTTAAATAATTATTAACTAAATAATTAAAAACTTTTGAGAATAATTGACATACAATAGTCGAAAAAATAGCCCCAGGGATAACTTCTCTAATCTTATTCTTTCTAGCGGGCAAATAGGCATAAAGAATCATAAATGCGATGAAAAAACCAATAAGTGTAATTAACATCTTATAGTTAACCAAAACCGCTAAAACATTAATGAATTTAATATTAAAATCACTTAAATAATCATGCAAAGTTTCACCAAACAAAGATAACAATGAAATGAAGATGATTACTACAATAGCTACTGCAGTATCTAAGGTACCAATTAATCTAACTAAAAAGTAGTTCTTTTTTTCAAAATAATCATTGATATCATTTAAACCATTTCTAATCGAAACCATGGCCTTTGAAGCAGTCCAGAACATAATCAAAAGTGATAATGGCAAGACAGCAGCTGTCTTTGAATAGACCTCATCAATAATATTGATAGTAAAATCATAGGCATATGATGGTAATACATTACTGATCATTGAAATAACGTCAACTTCCTCAATTGGAGTATAGGGAATAAGATACAACAATATGGTCAAAAAAGGAATGACGCATATAAAAATGAAATAAGCAGTAGCAGCAGAATACATGCCAATATGATGCTTATTCATATTTGTTAGGAAATCATCGACATACCAAAGGATCTTTTTCATCCATCACATTATATAAAGCAAACAAAAACCAGACAAGTCTGGTTTAAGTTTTATCCTAATTTTGCAAGCTCTACAGCGATATCACTCGCAACACTTGCGTTATTATAAGCTAATTGAAGATTACTAGCTAAAGAAGCACCATCAGTATAATCCTTGATATGAGCTAACAAGTATGGTGTTGTTGCCTTACCATGAATATTATCATTCTTAGCACTTTCTAAGGCCTTATTGATAATCTTTTCCATTTCAATAGAATCCATACCATATTCCTCAGGAATTGGATTAGCGATTAAACCGCCACCCTTTAATCCTAAATCAAACTTAGTCTTGATAATTCTAGCAGCCTCAGCAGCATCATTCAACTTATAATCAACCCCAAAGCCTGATTTACGGCAATAGAACGCAGGGAAATCTTCAGTCTTGTAGCCAAGTACTGGAACACCAAATGTTTCTAGATATTCCAAAGTCAAACCAATATCAAGAATTGACTTACAACCAGCACATACTACAAATACAGGAGTATTAGCTAATTCTTGTAAGTCAGCAGAAATATCCATAGTAGTCTCAGCTCCACGGTGAACACCACCAATGCCACCTGTCGCAAATACCTTAATACCTGCTAAAGAAGCAATCAACATAGTAGTAGCTACTGTTGTAGCACCTGTTTGATTAGTTGCTAAGTATACCGCAACATCTCTTCTAGAAACCTTACCAACATCCTTAGCCTTACACATAATTTCTAATTCTTCAGCATTTAAGCCAACCTTTAACTTACCACCAATAATTGCAGTAGTAGCAGGAATAGCGCCCTTACCACGAACAATTTCTTCCACCTTATGAGCGAACTCTAAATTCTCAGGATAAGGCATACCATGAGATAAAATCGTACTCTCAAGGGCAACAACTGGTTTACCAGCATCAATAGCTTCTTGAATCTCCGGTGTAACACTCAAATAATTCTTTAAATTTTCCATTTTATTTTCTCTCCTTAATAATCTTCTTTAATAATTCAACTGATAATTCAGGATTAATTGTCTCTTCACAAGTAATCGCCGCAATACCAGCACCTAGCGCATAATCAATTGTATCATCCAAATTTTGACCTGTGACAAAACTATAAATAATAGCCGCAAAAAAACTATCTCCAGCACCAGAGGCATTAACCATCTTATCTATTGGCTTAAAGGCTCTTGTATAGGTGTGATTTTCATCATCGTTATACATACAACCATCACCACCCAAAGATACATAAACCTTCTTAACACCACTATCTAATACCTTTTCATAAGCCAACAATAAATCAATATGATTATCAATCTTCATATCAGCTAAAACAGATAATTCACTTCTATTAGGCTTTATACAATAGATACGATTAAGATAAGGTCTAATTTTCTTGGCATAAACATCAGATATTGGATCCACAAAAATAGGAATATCACCATAAGTATCAAACAAATAATCCAACACTTCATTATCTAAAGAAGGATCCAATATAATTGCACTAGCATTTTTAAATACAGTTTCATTCTTCTTAATATAATTCACGTCAATATGCTTCAAAATATTCATATCACACATCGCAAGATGCATATCATTATTATTATCCTGAACCTGCACAAACAAACCAGTATGGCCACCATTAATCACATCGATATTACTAGCATCAATCCCTGATTCTTTAATTCTTTCAATTAGATAATTACCGTAGATATCATCACCAACACAAGTTAAAAGCTTGGTATCTAAACCCAACTTATGAATATTCTCCAAAATATTACGAGTAACACCACCTGGTGTATAAGAAATGTCACTTGGATGATCAAAGTGTTCTTTAATCTCTATCTTTGACTTACAATAAATATCAACATTGGTAGCACCAATACCAACAACATACTTTTCCATTTAATCTACCTCTAGGAACTCTAAAAAATTATATCAAAAAAACCACAACCGAAGTTGTAGTTAATTTTTATCTTTGGCCCTTATCGTAAGGAATACCTTCAGCCTTAGGACATCCAGACTTATTTCTTGAAATAATCAAGACAATAATAACAATCACAAATGGAATAATATTATAGAAATAAATATCTAAACCCAATGAATTCAAGAAAGAGATTTGACCTGCAAGAGGACCAATACACTTCAAGAAACCAAATAATAATGATCCAAAGAAGATACCGACTGGATTCCAGTTGCCAAAAATCATGATAGCCAAAGCCAAGAAACCCATACCACCAACAGAAGACTCAGCAGTACCAGCAGAAACAGTTGCGATATAAGCATAACCACCAATACCAGCTAAGAAACCAGAAATAGTAGTACCTAAGAAACGCATCTTATAAACATTAATGCCAACAGAATCAGCTGCCTGAGGATGTTCACCACAAGCTCTTAAATGAGTACCGGTCTTTGACTTATATAACCAGATTGACAAAACAACAAATAATCCAAAGATAATATAAGTTGAAATATAAGCCTTATTACAGAAGATTTCATATAAAGGATTCATATCACCCTTATGTAAAATTACATAATTAGGCATTGGATTCATAACTAACTTCTCTTGATTAAAGAAAACAAGACAAACAGTTAAGAAGATAGCAGGAGCCAACATATTCAAGGCAGTACCCGCAATAGTTTGGTCAACCTTCAATTTAATTGCCGCAAAAGACAATAGTAATGAGAACAGCGCAGCTGCTACACCTGAAACCAATAAAGCTAAGACAAACATCAATTGTTGGTTATTGACAAAAGTACCAGCAACCTGCCATGCATTGACACACAAAGCGCCAATGAAAGCGCCAAAAATCATTTCACCCTCTAAAGCCAAGTTAATAATACCTGATCTTTCAGAGAAACAACCAGCCAACGCAACTATTAATAAAGGAGTTGCATAAATCATCGTCTTTTGAAGAATAAGAATAAGATTAGTCATACTTATTTGCCCTCCTTTTGATCAAGCATGCGCTTATCTTTACGTTTAGAAAGATTAGTAATAGCTTCCTTGATAATTCTTGTAAAACCAGCCATATAAATAATAACAGCTACAACAACATCAGCTACATATCTATTAAAACCAACCTTAACCAAATAGTCACCACCAACATTTAGATATCTAATCAACAACGAAGAGAAGACAACGCCAATTGGATTACAGTTAGCTAAGAAAGCACTCGCAATACCATTAAAACCATAGGCTGGCAAACTAGAATATTGAGAAACATATTTATATTCAATACCAGGATTTAAGTAATATAGCGCAGCGCCCATACCAGCTAGAGCACCAGCAATCATGATAGAAACAACAATATTACGCTTTTCATTTAAACCAGCATATCTAGATGCATCCTTATTAGCACCACAAGCCTTTAATTCATAACCAAATGTTGTCTTATTCATAATGATATAAATTACAATCGCAATGATAATCGCAATGATAATACCTCCATCAATCAAAGAACCAGGGAAAATCTTATCTAATCCCATCTTAGGCGTATAGTTATCCAAGACCTTAGCTAAGAAACCACCCTTTGTGTTCTCTGTAGATTGAATAGCAACCGTATACTTAAATATCCAAGAAGAAATATTAGCTGCAATCCAGTTTGTCATAATACAAATAATTACTTCATTTATATTAAAGAAAGCCTTGAGCAAACCTGGTATCATACCCCATAAAGCACCAAGTAAGGCACCAACAAGTACCGCTAAGAACCATACACCAATTCCTGCAGCCCTTGTAGTAGTTGGAATATATAAAGCTACAAGCAAGGCACCAATAGTACCCATGATATATTGACCAGGAGCACCGATATTAAACAAACCTGTCTTATAGGCAATAGATACAGACAAACCTGTAAAAATCAAAGGCACTGCATAGAAAATCATATTACCAGTATTAGATAATACATACTTAGTAACACTAGAAGAGAATGGTCCTGAGAACATAATCTTCAAACCACCAAAGGCATCACCAATTGAATTATTTTGACTCACCATAGTAATAATAACCATGGCAATAAAACCAACCAATAAACCAATTAAAATTGAAACGATAGAAGATAATAATGACTTAAATCCATCGCTTTTAATAAGAGAAACAAATTTAGATTCCTTTTTTGTCGTCATTATTCACCCTCCTTAGCTACATTATCCTTTTTAGCACCAGACATATACAAACCTAGTTCTTGAACAGTAATCTTCTTAGGATCAAATTCACCAACAATCTCACCCTCATACATTACATAAATTCTATCAGACAAGTTCATAACCTCATCTAATTCAAGAGAAACTAGAAGTACGGCATCACCATTATCACGATTCTTAACAATCTTTGAATGGATATCTTCAATAGCACCAACATCCAAGCCTCTTGTAGGCTGTACCGCAATCAACAATTTATGATTACGATCCATCTCTCTAGCGCAAATTGCCTTTTGTTGGTTACCACCAGACATTGAACGAGTAATCGTAATTGGACCCTGACCACTTCTTACATCGTATTCCTCAATAAGCTTATCAGCATATTCTCTTACCTTATCAAATCTAATGAAACCATTCTTTTCAAATTCAGGTTCAAAATATCTTTGAAGAACCATATTTTGTTCAAGATTATAATCAAGAACCAAACCATGTTTATGTCTATCTTCTGGAATATGAGAAATACCATGAGTGTTCTTATAACGAATTGTCTTATGAGTGATATCTTCACCCTCAAAAACAATCTTACCTGACTCAATTTTATCTAAACCAGTAAGGGCATGGATGAATTCAGTTTGGCCATTACCATCAATACCAGCAATACAAACTATTTCACCCTCTCTTACATAAATAGAAGCACCATTAACGGCATTCTTTTTATGAGTATGAGACTTAACAACCAAATCATCAACCTCTAATACCGTCTTACCAGGCTTTGCCTCTTTTTTATCAACCGCAAAATTAACATGACGGCCAACCATCATACTAGACAATTCTTCCTTAGTAGTATCCTTAATATCAACAGTACCAATACACTTACCTTTTCTAAGAACGGTACAGCGATCAGAAACAGCCATAATTTCATTTAATTTATGAGATATAAAAAGAATTGACTTTCCTTCCTTTTTAAGATTAAGCATAATCTGCATTAATTCATCAATTTCCTGAGGTGTTAATACAGCAGTAGGCTCATCAAAAATCAAAATTTCATTATCACGATATAACATCTTAAGAATCTCTGTTCTTTGTTGCATACCAACCGTGATATCAGACACCTTAGCATCTACATCTACATGTAAGCCATAAGTCTCTGACAACTTCAAAACCTTTTCTCTTGCCTTCTTCTTTTGAACAAAGCCTAAAGAAGAATCCTCATCTCCTAAAATAATATTATCAAGTACAGTAAAGCATTCAACAAGTTTAAAATGCTGATGCACCATACCAATACCTAAAGATGTCGCAACATTTGGGTCGGTAATTTTTACAGGCTTGCCATTATATAAAATCTCACCCTCTTCAGGCTGATATAAGCCAAACAACACGGACATTAAAGTTGACTTACCAGCACCATTTTCACCAAGTAAAGCGTGAATCTCACCTTTTCTAAGACCAAGAGTTATATCATCATTGGCAATTATACCTGGGAAGACTTTTGTGATATGACACATTTCAATTACGCAGTTATCTTCCATAAAATTATCTCCTTTTTATATCTAATAAAAGAAGACACCCTAAAAGGGTGCCTTCTATACAATCAAAACCCTAAATTAATATTCAAGAGTTAAAGTAACATTTGGACAGTTAGCCTTTAGACCATCCCAAGCAGCAGCAGTACTTAAATCAGCACAATCAGAATCAATCTTGATTGAACCATCAGCTACCTTAGCAAATACTTCATGGTATTGATCAACTGTAAAGCTATTGAATCTCCAAGAACCTTCAGCAGTAGGTAAACCTGTAGCTTCATCACCAACACCTAAGTTAGATAATTGATCAGCTAATTCAGCATCCCACTTACCTTCTAACCACTTAGTTAAAGTTAAATCAACAGAACCAGATAAGTTCTTGAAAGCAGAAGTGATAACTCTATCAGACTCAGCAGATTGGTCAGTATCAACACCAATAATCTTACCGTTTTCAGTTTCAGCAGCAGCAGCCTTTACAGATTGAAGCATAGAACCACCACAAGCGAATACTACTTCAGTACCATTTGTGTACCAACCAGAAATTTGAGTTTGTAATTCTGTAGAAGCAGAGAATGAACCACCATATAAGAATGAGATTGTAGCTTCAACAGTTGTATCTAATTCAGCAGCAGCAGCTTGCATACCTTGAACATAACCATAAGCGAATCTGTTACAAGCAGCATTTGTACCAGCACCACCGAAAGTACCACCAAGCTTAGTATAACCATCCATTACAGCAGCATAACCAGCGAAGAAACCAGATTCTTCTTCATGGTAAGAAATAGCTGTAACATTATCTAAGCCTAGAGCCCAACCATCAACGAATACGAACTTAACTTCAGGATTTTCCTTAGCAACAGTTTCAAGAGCAGCAGCTTGTAAGAAACCTGGAGTAACAACGATTTCAGCGCCACCTTCAACAGCTTGTCTCATAGCAGCGATTCTATCATCATCAGTTGCATCAGAACCATTAGCTGGTTGATAGTACTTGTAAGATAAACCATTCTTTTCAGCGAAAGCAACAGCACCTTCATAAGTACCTTGGTTAAAACCACCATCGTTTAATTGACCAACGTCTGTAACAACAGCAACTTTGTAGCCATCTTCTGTACCAGTAGTACCGCCGTTGTTGTCGTCTTCATTATTTGAACAACCAACTAGAGCGAATACCATGAAGAAAGCTAATAATACAGATAGTAACTTTTTCATTTTCATTTATCCTTTCATAAAATTACTAGGGGTGTAACCCTTTACATTGATTTTATCACAAAAGATTAATATCTTAAATTGATTGATTAAGTTAATATTTTGTTTTTATTCAAAGATGTGTATAATACTTATGTTCTACATATCGTATATACTTTCAAATTGGTGAAAGCGTTTCTACTCCGTGACCTTAATCATGGGACTACGATCTCTTTTATCGGTTGCTTAGTTATAAGCAATTTTTTTGATTTTATGAATGTAGAAAGAAAATTTTTAAGGGGGGACTTATGTTAGAGAAAATTTTCAAGTTGAAGGAAAACGGTACTGACGTAAAAACTGAAGTCATTGCTGGCTTAACGACATTCATGACAATGGCATACATCATTGCCTTAAACCCTAATCTATTAACAGGATTTACCGCAAATGGTGGCCAAGAATTATGGAATGCTGTTTTCTTAGCAACATGTATCGCTAGTGCTTTCGGTACTATCTTAATGGCATTTATCGCAAACAAGCCATTCGCAATGTCAGCAGGTATGGGACTTAACTCTTTCTTCGCAGTAGTAGTTGCTAATATCGCAACAATTGCTGGTGTATCTTATTTAGAAGGTTTCAGAGCAGGTCTATGTATCATCTTAATCGAAGGTATTGTATTCATTATCTTATCTGCACTAAACGTAAGAGAAAAGATTGTACAAGCTATTCCACTAGGAGTTAGACTTGGTATTTCTCCTGCAATTGGTCTAATGCTTCTAAACATTGGCTTTGGATCAAACGCTGGTGTATATTCTGAAAAAGGTGGCCCATTCTATGCAATGGCAAACTTCTTTGGTTCTTTAACTGCCTCATACGCAAAAGAAACTATGGGAAGCGGTTATCCAGTAATGGTACTTACAGTAATCACAATGTTTGTAGGTCTATTCACAATCGTAGCTTTAGACCACAAGAAAGTTAAAGGTTCTGTATTATATGGTATCCTAACAGGTTCTGTAATCTATTGGGCTGGTGAATACTTTGTACTTCACATCAACCCATTCGCATCTCTTGCAACTGCAAGCTGGTTACCTCCATTCAAGGATATGGCTGCATTAACATTATTCAAGTTTGACTTTAACGTTTTAAAATCACTTGGTATGTTCACAGTTGTAACTCTTGTATTAACATTCTGCATTATCGATATGTTTGATACAATCGGTACTCTTGTAGGTACTGCAAGCCGTGCAAACATGTTAGATGAAAATGGTAATATGCCAAACATGAAAGAAGCATTAATATCAGATGCTTGTGGTACAGTATGTGGTGCCCTAACAGGTACAAGTACAATCACAACATTCGTTGAATCTGCATCAGGTGTTGAAGCAGGTGGTAGAACTGGTCTTACATCTCTTGTAACTGGTCTTATCTTCCTTGCTTGTATGTTTATCTCACCTATCGCTGCAATCATTCCAGCAGCTGCAACATCAAGTGCTCTAATCTATGTAGGTATCTTAATGTTACAAGGATTAAAGAACATCGACTTTGACGATATCTCAGTATGTGTACCAGTATTCATTATGCTAGTAGCTATGCCAATCTCTGGTTCAATCGGACATGGTATTGGTTTAGGTCTAATCGCATATACAATCATTAAATTTATTACAGGAAAAGCTAAAGAAGTATCTCCACTAACATTAGTATTATCAATTCTATTCTTAGTTAAATTCTTCTTTGCATTCTAATTGTTAAAGAAAACGAGGTACAACTACCTCGTTTTCTTATACTCATCTATCACAATTTGATAACGCTTAAGCGCCTCATCACACACTTCATCCCAAGAAACAGGAATCGTCTTCTTCGCATTAATGCCTAAATTAATCGCATAATTTTCATCAAGTAAAGTCTTTTTCAATTGTTCATATAAGCTTCTTGGATCATCATCACACAACAAGCCATTAAAACCATCTTTGATACACTCACTAGGTGCACTATCTTTCACTACCACCGAAGCAGTTCTAGCATTTGCAGCCTCTCTTACTACCATAGAATAAGTATCATACAAAGAAGGAAACACAAACATTGAAGCTAGCGCATATAAACCATTTAGCAAGTCCTCATCATTTAAATGACCTGTTAATACTGTATTCTCACCAATTTCTAGTTCCTTAGCCTTTTGATCAATCTCATCAAAATGAGGACCCTTGCCTGCTAATACTAACTGAAACTTAATGCCATCATTCTTCAATAATGAACAAGCCTCAAGAATACACTCAATATTCTTCTTCCAATTCATTTGACCTACATACAATAAGACAGGATCAAAGCTTAAATTAAAATGCTTGCGAGCCTTAATAGCCAAAGTATAATCAATATCCTTGATATCCATGCCATTTTGTATGATTGTTATTGGCTTGTCATAACCATAAGACTTCAAAGTCTCAGCTGAATTTTCACTTACCGTCCAAACCTCATCACACTTGTTATAGAAATTTACTAAGACATCGGTACCAAACTTAGCTATATACTTAGAACCTGTAATCTGCAAGAAATCATCATAATATTTAGAATGAAATGAGGCAACAAGTGGAACATTGTGGTTCTTACAATACTTAACAGCCTCAATACCCGCAATAAAAGGAGTATGTACATGGACAATATCAAAATTCTTCATTTCCAGCATCTTATCATAATGAGCATCCAACAATGGTAAACCAGCATTATAAACAGTCATTGGCACCGTTTGAGAATAATAATCAATTACCTCAAAAGGAAAACGACCACGATAGCCCATATCTTCCATCGGAACTATCGCACTAACTTCGTGACCCTTCTTTCCTAAAGAATCACAATAGTTATAAACAACCCTACCAACACCATCTATTATTGGCAAGAAAGAATCTGAAAATTGTCCTATCTTCATCTAAATCTCCTGATTATCTAATAATGTTTCATATTCTCTTAACAAATTATTCAAATCATCATATGTCTCAAGCTTAGACATCCTGTTCTTATAGACACTACTATTATATAAACCACTTATATAATGAGGAGCCAAACCGCGCATTTCTCTTATTCCGATAAGTTCTCCCTTTAAAGTACACAACTTATATGCATGCCTTAGACACATTTCAATGCGGTCTTTATAAGAAGTTTTAATATCAGTAATACCCTTTTCATAATCACTGATTTCTTTAATCAAGAAAGGATTACCAATAATACCTCTACCCACCATTATCGCATCACAGTATTCTTTATATTTAATATAGTCATCAAGAGTCTTAATATCACCATTACCAATTACGGGAATACTAAGATTTTCATGAAGTAACTTAATATCATCCCAATTAGCTTTGCCCTCATACATTTGGCTTCTAGTCCTACCATGTAAAGTGATAGCCTTGATTCCTGTATGTTCAAGTTTTTTAGCTAAAGACATGTAATTTTTATGTTGCATATCATAACCCAAACGCATCTTCACCGTAACAGGCTTAGAAGTGTTATCTAAGACACTTTTTACTATCTCAAGAGCTAAATCCTCATTCTTCATCAAAGCACTCCCTGCGCCCGTTTTAATGACCTTTGTGACAGGACAGCCCATATTAATATCGATAATGTCACATTCACTCTCTTTATCCAAAACTCTTGTCGCATAAGCCATCGTTTCAGGATCTGAGCCAAACAATTGAAGACTAACAGGATGACCACATCCAACATCAATCATCTTAGCCGTCTTTTCATTCTTGTAATAGATAGCCTTATCAGAAACCATCTCACAACATACAAGACCTGCCCCAAATTCTAGGCAAAGTTCTCTGAAAGCTGCATTGGTAACCCCAGCCATAGGCGCAATAATAAGCGGATTATTTAAAGCTACATTACCTATTTTTTTCAGCATACTTCTTCAACAATTCAATATCTTCCTTATCAAAATGATATTCCTTATCACAAAATTGACACTGAACATCAATATGACCATCCGCAATAATCTCATCAATATCTTCTTTTGAAAGAGTTAATAGATTACGTAAGAATCTTTCCTTAGAACAATCACAATGATATCTAACTTCATGTTTCTCTAAAATTTCTGCGCCATCAAATAAAGAATGAATATAATCTTGTAAACTAATTCCTGATTCAATAACTGAAGAAATAGGTTGTAACTTAAGATTCTCTAAATAAACAATATCCTCTTCAGTATGATCTGGTAACAATTCAATAATCAAAACACCACTTGCCTTACAAGAATAATCAGTGTCCACAAGAACACCAACAGAGACAATGCTTGGTCTTTGTTCAGAAACACTAAAATAATACGCAAAATCATCGCCAATTTCGCCTGTTCTTAGTGCAACCTGTGTTGTATAGCTATTTCTCATTTTCAAGTCTCTAATGACCTTTAAATACCCTTGAGTACCAACTACTAAACCAACCGCAAGCTTATTTGAATCATTGTACTTTAGATACAAATGATTATTACCTACAAAGCCCTTTACATTACCTTCACTATCAGCAGTAGCCAAAACAGTACCAATACTACCACCACCATTAATTGTAGTAG
This sequence comes from uncultured Erysipelotrichaceae bacterium, assembly GCA_934675465.1. Lineage (GTDB taxonomy): Bacteria > Bacillota_I > Bacilli_A > Erysipelotrichales > Erysipelotrichaceae > Colivicinus. The sequence goes on from CAKUQM010000009.1 coordinate 36,635, forward strand.
TAACAGACTCACCATCGTTCTTTTGCATCAAAGCCATAACACTAGTTACAGCCATAGTTCTACCTAGTGCTGCCAAAGAAGTTGGCCACATATCATGAATCTTACCAGCATCATTAACTAGCTTAGTTGTATCTCCTAGATAAAATCTAGCATGCTTATTCAAAGCAGTTCCAATAATAATATTACTTTCCATGCCCAACATTATATCAAATATCAAAATACATGAACTGTATTCACCAAAGTAATAAAATGAATTATATGTACAATTACATCTACAAAACACCCAAACAGTTTTCAAACATCCTGTTAACTAGTGATGGAAAATTTTTAACTGGCTTGCGTTTCATCAAAACACTAAATAAAACAAATAATATAATTCATCATAGTTTCCTAGAAACAATTAAATGGTTAGACATTTACTTTAATGGCGATATCCCAAACTTTACATCTAAATATAAACTAAATTCTTTAACATCCTTTCAAAAAGAAGTATTTGAAATCACAAAGAATATACCTTATGGAAAAACTATTACATACAAAGAGATAGCTGATACTATTGCGAAAAAGAAGAATATGACAAAGATGTCAGCCCAAGCAGTGGGACAGGCACTGAAACATAATCCAATATGCATCATAATACCTTGTCATAGAGTGATAGGATGTAATAATAAACTTACAGGCTATAACAGTGGAATAAGCAACAAGATTGAACTATTGAAGCTAGAAAAATAAAAAAACAACTATTTCTAGTTGCATAAGTTTATTCAAGTTGAACATTCGACTGGAGCAGGTGATCGGAATCGAACCGACGTAGTCAGCTTGGAGGGCTGAAGTTCTACCATTGAACTACACCTGCAGTCTGGTGACCTGGGCGGGAATCGAACCCGCGACCCTTTGATTAAAAGTCAAATGCTCTACCGCCTGAGCTACCAGGTCAGCTTACAATGGCTGGGATGGCTGGGATCGAACCAGCGAAATGACAGAGTCAAAGTCTGTTGCCTTACCACTTGGCTACATCCCAAGAAATAAAATGGTGGAGGGGGACAGATTCGAACTGCCGAACTCGTTGAGAGCTGATTTACAGTCAGCCGCGTTTAGCCTCTTCGCTACCCCTCCACATTAATAAGTAAGCTCATTTATATTACCAAAGCTTACTTACTTTGTAAATAGGTTTTTGATAAAATTTTAAAATTTCTCAAAATTTATTCAACATCGCCACCAATATTTCTTAGTTTAGTAACAATGTTATCATATCCTCTATAAATATGATAAGCATCATGGATAATCGTCTCACCTTCTGCCATAAGACCTGCAATAATCAAACCTGCACCACATCTTAAATCAGTAGCTGTAACCTCAGTTCCATGAAGTTTACAAGGGCCTACAATAGTAGCTTTTGCATCACCTACAGTGATATTAGCACCCATCTTATTTAATTCGAAACAATGCTTAAATCGCTTTGGATAAATTGTCTCATTAACATTAGATTCACCATTAGCCACACACAACAATGGTGTAATTGGTTGTTGTAAATCAGTCGCAAAACCAGGGAAAGTCTGAGTTTGAATATCAATCGGCTTTAAATTCTTAGCACCATATACTTCAACAAAATCGCTACCAACATTCATCTCAACGCCCATTTCCTCAAGCTTAGACAATAAAGCCTCCAAGTGTTGAGGAATTACATTCTTAACAGTAACACCATCACCCATAGCAGCAGCCATACAAATATAAGTGCCTGCTTCAATACGATCTGGAATAATATCATGGATACAACCTTTTAAACGCTTAACACCATCAATAATCAAATCACTAGTACCAGCACCACGAATTTCAGCACCCATCTTATTTAACATACTTGATAAGTCAATAATTTCAGGTTCTTTAGCAGCATTTCTAATAATTGTTCTACCCTTTGCGAAAACAGCAGCCAGCATAATATTGATAGTTGCACCAACAGAAGCAATATCTAGATAAATCTCATCACCAATAAGTTCATCCGCAAAAATCTCAATATTATCACCATCAGTCTTAACTGTTGCACCAAGTGACTCAAAACCCTTTAAATGTAAATCGATTGGACGAGGACCTAAATTACAACCTCCTGGATAAAGCATCTTAACATGCTTAAATCTACCAAGCAAAGCACCCATAAAATAATAAGACGCTCTTAACTTTCTAACCTCATCACCATCTAAAACAACATTCTCAATCTCTGTAGGATCGATAGTAAAGTTATCTTCATTCATCACTACCTTAATATTCAATTTTCTTAAAATAGTAACAAGCGCATTAATATCCTCAATCTCAGGAATATCATAAAGCTTAACAACCTCACTTGCTAAAACAACCGCAGGAAGAATCGCAACAGTAGCATTCTTACTAGAAGAAATAGTTACCTCACCCTTAAGCCTATTTCCACCTCTAATTTTTATAAAATCATTCATCGATAATATTTTACCTAAAAATTAAAAAACTATCTACATACATAGATAGTTTCCTAAATCAAATTTCAAATTAGATTATTGCTTAGTAGCCCAAGTTGCATCACCAAACTTAACACAAACCCAAGCATTATCGGCTAACTTAACCCAAACATTCTTATCACTGTCTTCCTTAGATTCGCTAGCTGTAAATACAGTACCTGCAGCCATAAATGCTACACCATCATCATCACTAGCAACCTTCTTTACATCTTCGGATAAATCAGCAAATTTAGTTTGTGAATTTGAAGTACCAGCACCCGTTCTAATTCTAACTGTTGCTGTCATCTTATAAGTTGTTGTCTCTCCTGTTGTAACAGTTGTGCTTGTATTAGCACTATTAATTTGATTTTGAAGTTCAATAATCTTGTTATTTAATTCTGTCTCAGTATTTTGTGCCTTAGTAACATAAGCATCATACTCAGTCTTTAATGTTGTATAAGCCTTGTTCTTACTAATACCCCAGAACATGCCAAATACTGCAAGGATTAATAAAATAACCATAACAGCCGCAATCAACACAATACCAGACTTCTTTACTGTACGACCTTCATCTTCATCTTCATAATAATCTTCTTCATCATCATATTCCGATTCATTATATGAAGGGATATCATCATTCATCTTAAAAACAGAACGATCAATATCATCATCATTAACCTTGATTGAAGAAAAATCAGGAATATCTACAGTATCATCACTTTCATAAGGGTTTCTTTCGTTCATAATATTCTCCTCCTATAAACTATTCATCTACTTCTATAATTCGATATCCATCATACTCACCAGTCAATAACTTAGCCTGGTTTGCAATTTCAAAGATATCAGTTAATATTTTACCATCAGAATTAACATGTTCCTTAAAAGTATCAACAATCATTTGCTTTTCATCAACATTGACAAAATATTCATGGCTCATCATCACATCAACAAATTGTCTTAAACCTTCTAAGTCCGTGAACACTAAACGATGTAAAATAATAATCTTTTGGCCTTCTTCATAATCAGATGCGAATGATTCTTTAAGCTCATAAACACCCTTTATAAAGCCATTACTTAAATAAGGATATAAGGCAACAATCGAATCATAAATCTTTTTATTTAATTCATTAATTCTTTCTTGCTTATTCTTAAAGTCATCAACCTCATACTCATTGTTAGTAAATTCATCAAACAAATCACCAACATAATCAGTTTCTTCTTTAGGTCCTAAATCAAAATCAGCCTCATCTCCATCAGAATCCTCATCGCTTTTATCTATGCCTAAGTCAAATTCCCCTTGTTCTAAGATATCTAAACCAGGATTTGGAATATATAATTCTTCCAAAGAGCGATTATTGTATTCCTCAAGATAATCATTTTCAACTATCTCAGGAGCATCTTTTTTGTCTTCACTAGGACACAAAGTATTACATGATTCAATAAGTTCAGAAAGACTTCTCATTCCTGGAACATCATCTTCTAGTAAACTAATTTGGTCATCGTCCTTTAATTCACTTAAAAACGAAGAAATTGAACCTTGTTCATCTACATCAATATCATCAAACAAGTAATCATCTTCTTTTTCCTCATCTGTATGATCCGCGTAATTACTTAACTTTTCAGACAAAGGTACATCATCAAGCAACGAAATCTCATCACCATCATAAGAGAACTCTTCATCGATATTTTCATCCTTAGTGGCCTCTAAAATACCTTCATCCATACTTAACGTATCAAGAACACCCAACATATCCTCAGAGAACTTTGGCTCCTCAATAACAGGCTCACAAGGTGGAATAATATCCTTCAATCTACCAACAATACTATCAACATCATTACCAATATCAATACTTGGCTCCTCAATACGCTTTTCAATAACGATTGGTTTAGACTCCTTATTCCAATCCTCATCTATAACCTCAGTTATTGGAGGCAATATCTTTTCTATTCTATCAACAATACTATCTATATCACTTCCAATATCATTTGTAGGTTCCTCAATTCTAGGTTCTACAATAATTGGCTTTGATACTTTATTCCATTCTTCATTAATAGCTTCAGTTATCGGTGGAAGAATCTTTTCAATTCTTTCTACAATACTATCGATATCATTACCAATATCAATAGTTGGTTCTTCTTTTCTTTCCTCTACTACAAAAGGTTTAGATTCCTTTTCCCACTTTTCATCAACAACAGTTTCAACAGGAGGTAGAATATCTTCTAACCTTCCAACAATACTATCGACATCATTACCAATATCATTTGTAGCTTCTTCAACACGTTTTTCAACAACAGACTCTTCTTCGGTAGAATCATCATTGTCTATTGCATTTTCACAAACCACTTCTTTGTCTTTCAACATATTAGTAGGTGAAAGAGTATCATCAACAGGTTCTTCTTCAATCAACACATCAATAGGTCTTAGAAGATTCTCTAAATCAACATCAGGCTCTTCCTCTAATTCAGCAAGCTCATCTTCGTTGATCTCTTCATATTCATCAACACGCTTAAAGACACCATCCAATAAAGAATCATTATTAGGATTTAATTCCTCATATTTAACTTCATCTAAACCAGAACATAAAGATTCAAATTCGGCAAATTCCTCATCTTTATTGTCGTCTTCTTTTATTTCATCGCCTTCTTCATCAACACCAACATTTTTAAGCACATCAAAAGAATTGATTACTTCATCTAACTTAACTTCCTTTTCCTCAGGCTTATTTGTATTAGTAAAAAATTCCGAAATTGTATCTCTAATTAATTGTTTAATCTCATCAGCTTTTAAACTATTATCCTTTTCAATTTCATCCTCTTCAATAATTTCTTCAATTGAATCATCACTAGGTTCTTCATTCTCCTCAACAGAAGGCTCTTTGGTTAAGGCTTCAAATTCAGTTTCAACATCCACAAAAGGATTTAATACAGGCTCTTCAACCTTGATATTCTCATTGGCTATGATTTCAGAAAAAAGCGAATCTAATTCTTCATTATCGCTACCAGGAACCTCAATCTTCCTATTGTCCTCAATATATGAATCATTCGCAGCCCTAGCAATTTGAGTCTCAAAATCATTTGTTTCCTCAAACTTAGAAGGCTCTCTTAAAATAGAAATAAGATGATTCACCATCTCCTCATCTTTTTCATCATTTTCTTTTTTGAAATCAACATTAAAAATATCGTTGAATTCATCAATCATCTTAGAAGAATCATTGATAAAATCATTAAAAGCCTCTCTACCCGCATTAATTAAATCATTAGACTTATCTTGAACACCACCAAAAGATGAGCCTAAACGTTTTCCTAGCTCACTTTTAATCTTATCCAAATCAATTTCATCTAATTCTTTTATTTCTTCACTGTTATCCTTAATTTGTTTTTTCAAATAATCAGCAGCTGAAGAAACAAAACCTAATAGAGCAATATTCTTATCTTCCATATTTATTTCTTAATAGCTATTAAGATGCCATCTCCGATTTCATCATGCATTATTATATCAAAACGCTCATCATTTACCATAAAATCGCGGAAATTAACGATTTTTTTAAGCATAGAACGTAGACTTCTACTATTGATTTCATCAATTTTGTATATCAAGCCATGGAAAATCATATTGTCATAAATAAAGACACCACCTTTTTTTAAATTATTATAAAATTGCTCAGTATACTTACCATATTGAGCCTTAGCAGCATCCACAAAAATCAAATCATACGTCTTTAGAGTCTTAAATTCTTCGATTGGCATAAAATGAACATCAATTTGATTATCAAAACCGTTATCTTTGATATTTACAACAGCCTGTTTATACATATCTTCATTACGCTCAATCGTATCAATATGTATACCTTTGTCAAGACTTGCCATATGCATACTTGAATACCCAACAGCAGTACCAAGCTCAAGAATATCCTTAGCACCTGTAACCTCAACTGTCTTTAGCACAAACAAGAGCCCATCATCTTTAATAATGGGCACCTTGTCTTCTAAAGCTTTTGTCTTTACTTCATCAATTATCATTACTTAATAATTTCACTCATGATCTTCTTGAAATCATCACACTTCTTAACAGCAGCATCATAAGTAGCATCCTTAGTAGATAAGTAAATCTTACACTTAGGCTCTGTACCACTAGGTCTAATAGCGATAAATGAGCCATCTTCTAAGTAATACTTAATCGCATCAGTAACATCGAAACCTGTTAAATCCTCTACTCTACCATCACTGTAAGTAGTTTTTTGAGTCTTATAATCCTCAATCTTAACAGTCTTATAGCCATCAATACTAAATGGATTCTCACGGATATTCTTCATGATAGCTGCTAACTTCTCAGCTCCATCAGCACCTGGAAGCATAATAGACATTTGAGCATCAAAATATGCACCAACCTTATCAAAAATACCTAATAAAACATCATACAATGTCTTACCTTGATTATGATAATAAACAGCTTCTTCAGCCAACATCATACAAGCCTGAGTAGCATCCTTATCTCTAACAAACGGCGCAATCAAAGAACCATAAGATTCTTCATAACCAAAGACATAAGTCTTCTTACCATTCTTTTCATATTGTTTAACCTTATTACCAATAAACTTGAAACCAGTCAAAGTCTTCTCACACTCTACACCATAGTAGTTTGCGACAGCCTCACCGATATCACTAGTAACAATTGTATTAAACATAACAGGATGATCAACTTCCATACCTAATTCTTTTCTTGTACTTAAGATATATTCAAGAAGAAGAGCACCAGTTTGATTACCATTAAATACATGATAATCGCCATCCTTTTTAACGCCTACACCCATTCTATCGCCATCAGGATCACAAACCAACAATAAGTCCGCATCAACCTTTCTAGCCAATTCAATAACACCCTCATAAGCACCTGCTTCTTCAGGGTTTGGAGTCTTAGTATTAGGGAAATCGCCATCAGGAATAGCTTGTTCTTCCACTACATAAACATCAAAACCAGCTCTTCTTAAAGTTTCTCTAACTGGAATATTACTTGCACCATGTTCAGGAGAGAAAACAATCTTAAGTTTATCTTTATTAGGAAGATCCTTTCTTAAAGAAATGCTTATTACTTCCTTATAGTAAGCTTCATCAACTTCAGTATTAACAATATTAATTAAACTCTTATCATAATCACCAATTGTGATAGAAAGTGGATCCTCAATCTTATTAACCTCAGCAGTAACCTTCTCAGCTAGCTCAGGAATAAGTTGACAGCCAGTCTCATCATACAATTTATAACCATTATATTGTTTAGGATTATGAGAAGCAGTAATCATAATACCGCCATCACACTTAAAATATCTAGTCGCAAAAGACAATTCAGGAGTAGGTCTTAATGAATCGAATAAGTAAGTCTTAATTCCCTTACTAGCCAAAAGAGCAGCACAATCATAAGCATAATCCTTTGAATTATGACGATTATCATAACCAATTGCGACGCCATCTTTATTATTAGCATTTAAATAATTCGCAAAACCTAAAGTAGCCTTTCTAATTGTATAAATATTAATGCGATCAGTACCTACACCCATGACACCACGCATACCTGCAGTACCAAACTTAATATTTGTATAAAAAGCATTCTCGATATCCTTCTCAGACATCTTTAACATTTCTTCTCTAGACTTTGCATCTAAATTAGGATGATTCAACCAATTATTATAAGTATCTTTATATGACATATTCATTCCCTTCTAGTTTTAAAATAGAGAAGCATCAGCTTCTCTATTCATAATTATTCTTTATTATTAGTTTAGATTAAGCTATAACCTTTTGAGCCTTCAAAATATCTTCGATTTGCTTGATAGCTTCTTCTTCATCCTCACCATCACAGCTGATTGTAATCTCTGATTGAGTAGGGATACCTAAAGACATAACACCCATAATTGACTTCATATTAACAGTCTTACCATTATAAGCAACCTTAACTTCGCTCTTGAACTTGCTAGCAGCATTAACAGCTACAGTAGCAGGACGAGCATGAAGACCAACCGGATCTACAACTAATACACTAATTTCTTTCATTTTAAAAAAAATCTCCTTTTCAATTACTTCTATTTTAAATCTTGAGAAAGCGCTTTACAATAGTTTTTAGATTATTTATGATAAGTTTCATGATTTAAAATTTTAAAACAACGATAAATTTGTTCAAGAATAATAAGACGCGTCATTTGATGCAAGAAGGTCATATCAGAAAGTTTCAACCTAAAATTAGCACGCTTTTTAACTTCTTCTCCCAAGCCCAAAGAACCACCTATCACAAAAGTAATTTTTGAATAAGACACAAACAACTTATCTATTTTCTTCGCAAAAGACACAGAATCCAAAGGCTCACCATGTAAATCCAAAAGAATTACATAATCATCCTTATCTATCTTAGACATAATTCTAGAAGCTTCAATATCAAGAACTTCTTTCCCATTATCCCTAATCGGTTCATCCTTAACCTCAATTACCTCTAACTTATGATACTTTTGAATTCTCTTTTGATAGTCATCAATCAAAGCCTTAAGTGAAGCATCCTTAACCCTGCCAACACAAATAAGCTTAAGCATCTATTACTCCCTGTAACTTGATCTTTTCACCATTTCTTATAATCTCAAAAGTAAAATTTAATTCTTCAGAATACATCAAACTCAACAAAGAATTACTATCAACTAGTTTCACATCATTAATCTTTGTAATGACATCAGCCTTAAGAATACCTATTTTAGAAGCGAAACTAAAAGGCAACACTTCGCTAACATAATAACCTTCACTTAAATCAACATTGATATTCAAACTATTAACTTCATAATTCTCTAAGTCTTTAATATACTTACCCTTAAATCCAAAATTAACACGTCTATAAGATAAGTTATTATATAAACAATCTAAGACTTTTTTAAGTTCATCACCGGTTAACGCAAAAGTGATATCATCATCCTGCATCAAAATGCTACCAACTAGTTCGCCATTCATATTAAGTACAGGAGCACCACTATACCCTGATGTGAAATCACCACTTAATTGAATCAAACCAAGATAATATTCATAGTTTTCTTCATTAAAAGATATCTGATTCTTGATTTCTTGATAATTCTTAGAAACCATTCCAAACTTGTTAGAAAAAGCATAATCCATAGAATTATTAGTGCCAATGCTAAGAACAAATTCGCCATCTTTTAATAATGTACTATCACCAAACTTTAATTCTTGGACATCGAAAGGAAAATCACATTCAAGCAAGGCTACATCCGCAAACAAGTCGCTACCATATACCTTACCATTTACCTTAACTCCATTATTAAAAGTAATATTTACATTATCACCCTCACTAACACCATGGAATGATGTGGCTACATAAACCAAATCATCTTTCTTCTTATAAATAAAACCACTAGAAACCTTACCATTTTGTTCAACTGCCACCATAGAAGACTTAGTATTTTTTATAACTTCACTAAAATCAGTAGAAAAACCAGTAACCCTAACTTCTTCGATATTAGTACCATCGCTATCATTGTTGTTATTTGAAATAGCAATAGAACTAACTATCAATAGCCAAATAAAAGTGATAGAAAAAAGACAAATTATTACATTCTTTCGCATATTAACTCCAAGGAACCTGTGTACAATCCATTATCGTACATGCATCAGTCAAATGCCCATCAACAATAAAGTGGAAGTGGGTATGAACACCAAACGCATAACCAGTAGAACCCATTACACCAATTTGTTCACCTCTACTTACAACCTGACCAGCACTAACTATAATCTTCGACATATGGCCATAATGTGTTTTATAACCGTTTTGATGGTCAATAACCACAAAGTTACCATCAATGCCATTATAGCTAGCAGTTTCAACTATACCAGTATCAGCCGCATAAACATTACCATAACGCTCATACTGATTGACAAAGTCAGTACCCATATGAGAACCAATACCTGGAATATAGTAACAACCCCAACCACAAGTAATCTTAGGATTATCAACAGGCCATACATAGTTACCAGTACCAACATCGGCTTTTCTTGCTGTACCAACCTTAATAACACCCTGAATTGGCTGTCTAACCACATTACTAGACTTAACACTACCGGTTTGTAAGACACCATTTGCCCAAGTCTCTTGATACAAGACATTCTTAAGACCATTGCTTTCTTCAGTCTCAATAATAGTAGTACCTGACTCAAGAGTTGCATCCTTAACATAAATAGGAGACTCAGGAGTAACTACCTCAGAAGCTAAACGATCCTTAAAAACTACCACATTAATAGGACTAGAAAAATATGTAACATTAATGTTCATACCAGGTGTCAATACCTGATCGGTTGAAAAAATAATATCTCTATTAATAAGCATCAACTGCTTAGGAGACATATTCTTAAAACGATAACCAATACCACGAAGAGTATCACCCTCTTTGGTAATATAATATTGTTTTTCACTATTACGCCCATAACATAGGTAATCATATATTTCATCAAAAGTAGTAAAAATATTATCAGGAGCCATAAAAGAACTTGAATAAGTTATTGTCTCCTCAATCTTTACATTCATATCAACACTACCAAAATCAACAGGTTCGGCAATCGTTTCACCCTTGGCAATCTTTTGAAAAGTTTCATCACTCACAAAATTCTTCAAGAAAGTATCTCTTGCCTGGTAAAACATTTCAAGATCACTTACATAAATAACATCATAAACACCTTCGCTAGTTGAAAATTCAATAGCTGTAGTCTTAACACCCAACAAATCATTATTAATTAAATAAGAAACAATCTCGTTATCTTTATTCTCATACTTGTTGAAAGTCTTTTCCTTGGTAAGCAACAAATCTTCACTTAAACCCAAAGATGTATTAGGAAACTTATCCACATACTTTTGATATTCGTTGTTTATCTCACTATAAAAAGTATCAAGACTTGTAATAACCCCAACAAGTTTACCTTGATAATATAAATAGTTATAAGTATTAACATCATTGCTTAAAACCGCATTTTGATTGACAAGCGACTCAATAGAAAAACTCTCACCCTCAACCTTATTTTCATCCAATAAATAAGGAATTCCCATGACAATGGCAACACTTAAAACTATACTAACTATTACTCCAATAATATCTTTTTTCATTACTCTTCACTATTTGAAATAGAATAGAACGCATTAATATCCTTCTCAAAAGCCAACTTAACAGTACCGATAGGGCCATTACGATGCTTAGCCACAATTAGTTCAACATCCTCACGCTTTTCATTACGTTCTTCATCCTTTTTATAATAATCTTCACGATAAATGAACATAACCATATCAGCATCCTGCTCAATCGCACCAGATTCTCTTAAATCCGACAACATTGGTCGCTTATCATTTCTTGATTCAACCGAACGTGACAACTGCGACAAAGCAATAATAGGCACATCTAATTCACGAGCCATAGCCTTAATCTTACGTGAAATATCAGACACTTCCTGTTGTCTTGACTCAGACTTAGTATTTGATTGGATTAACTGAATATAGTCGATAATAATCAAATATAAACCATAATCCTCTTTAAGCTTACGGCACTTCGCATTCATATCAGAAATCTTAATACCAGGAGTATCATCAAAGAAAATCTTTTGACGTTTTAATTCCTGTTCTGCTTCTTTAATCTTAATCCACTCAGCCTCATTCAATTGACCTTTTCTAATCTTTTGGCCATCAACCTTAGCCTTAGCAGACAACATACGATTAGCCAACTGTTCACATGGCATTTCAAGCGAAAATATAGCACAAGCACCACTTGAAACCATAGCTGAATTTAGTGCAATATTTAAAGCCAAAGCAGACTTACCCATACTTGGACGAGCCGCTAAGATAATCATGTCACTCTTTTGAAGACCTGCTGTCATTGAATCTAATTGAGAAAAGCGAGTCTTAACACCAGTTATAGTAGAACCAGCCTTCTCTATTGCCTCAATCTTTTTAACCGCAGCCTCAAAAACCTCACTACCAGGCTTAAATTCAGAATCCGTTCTACTTCTTGTAATATCTAGAATCTTCTTCTCCGCATTCTCTAAAACCGTATCAATACTAGCTTGACCATCATAACCATCACTAGCAATCTCCTCACCGGCCTTAATAATACGTCTTGCTAGTGACTTATTCTTAATAATACGAATATATTCCTTAGTATTAGTACGATCAATTGTTGAATCAGTCAAACTCAATAAATAATCAAGACCGCCAATCGTATCAAGATAGTTATAGTCTCTTAACTTATTACCCAAAGAAATAGTATCGATAGTCTCCCTATTTTCAAACATACTTGAACAAATATTATAAATGCGACGATGCTTATCCAAGTAAAAATCATCACTTGTTACATCAGCCTCAATACATTCTCTAATTGTATTTTTGAAAACTAATATATTACCTAGAAGTGATTGTTCTGCTTCAAGACTATAGGGAATTGTTTTTTGACTCATCTTATTCCTCAACTAACTTAACTCTAATTGTACCTACTACACCCTTATATAATTCAACCTTAACATGTGAAAAACCTAGGGTCTTAACTGGATCCTTGTCAATAAACTTACGCTTATCTACTTCAATACCATGCTTCTTTAATTCATCGCAAATTTCCTTAGTAGAAACAGAACCAGAAACATGACCATTATTAGCCTTAACTTTGAAATCAAATTCCATCGCCTCAAGTTTTTCCTTTAAAGCTAAAGCTGCTTGTCTATTAGCCTCATCTTCCTTAGCCTTTTCTTCATTTTGTTTAGCTAAAACCTTATTAGCACCCTCACTAGCAACAACAGCCAAACCTCTAGCAATCAAGAAATTTCTTGCATAACCATCAGAAACTTCCTTAACTTCACCCTTTTTACCAACTTTTTTTACATCACTCAATAGAATTACTTTCATCTTCTTCCACACTTTCTAAATATTCATCTATACATTTTACCAAATTAGCATACATATCACTTAATGAACCATCCCTAACCTGCATACCAGCAGCTGTCAAATGGCCACCACCACCCATCTTCTCTAAGATAAGTTGTACATTGATATTACCATCACTTCTAGCTGAAATTGCCACCTCATCCTTATTAATCTTGCATAAGACAAAGGCTGCATTAATTTCCTTAATCTCAACCATTCTATCAACTGCTTGAGAAGCAATTGACCTTGGATAAATAGTACCATCATCCATATAAGCGATCATAATATTGTCATGATACTTCTTGCCATGGGCGATAATTTCATATCTCTTTTTAGACATGTCATAAGGCTCCTCAATCAAGATTTCACACTCATTTGAATTAGCACCCAATTGTTTAATAGTCTTTGCGACATCAAAAGTTCTTGAATCACTACGATTTCTAAAATGATTAGTATCAATCAACAAGCCAATATATAAGATGTTAGCCTCTTCCTTTGAAATATCTAAGTTTCTAGAGAAATATGGCAACATTTCAACGCTCATCTCAACCGTAGAACTAGCACCAGCCTCAATGTATATAAACAAGGCATCAACATCCAAATCAGCACTACGACGATGATGGTCAATTATCACATTCTTCTTAGATTCTTTTAAAATATTAGGGCTATTACATAAAGACAAAGAATGATGATCAACCATGATAACCAAAGTTTCTTCATCCATTAAAGACAAACCTTCTGACTCAGAAATGAAGTTATGACGTGAACTCAATAAGCTACTATACTTATCCATAACATCCTTAATCATTGTCTCCACGCCACCGGTTCTTGTAACTACATAAGCCTTCTTGCCCAACGTAGAAACAATATAACTCATAGTCAAAGCAGCACCGATACAGTCCGCATCAGCATCCTTATGTCCTACGATAATGACATTACTAGCACCATTAATTAGATTTCTAACAGTATTGGCAACAACTCTTACCTTAACTCTACTAGCTCTTTCCTTAGCTTCTGAAGAACCACCATAGAAATTAGCTTCCTTACCAATCTCTCTTGAAACAACCTGGTCACCACCTCTTGTTTGTGCAATTTCCATCAAACTTGTTGCCTCTTTATCTAATTCAATCAAATCATAGCTACCATAGGCAAAAGACATTGATAAAGTAACATCCACACCACCATTCTTAGATTCTCTTCTAACGGTATTCAAAATAGAAAAACGATCATCTAACAATCTTTTATATATAGAATTATTTAAAATCAACAGTAAACGATTATTTCTTAAAGTCTTATAAACAATGCCATACTTCCTAAAGTATTCAACAACAGCTACTTTAATATTAGTATTAATAAAAGAAATATCATTTTCATTCAAAGTTAATTCATCATAGTTATCAAAATTCACAATACCCAAAACATAGGCATTATTATTAACCTCATTCTCTAAATCATACTCTCTAGAAATGTCATTGAAGAACAAGACATAGGCATCATCTTTCTTACTTACTTCATACTTATCATCATTAATCACAACAATTGTCTTGGCTATCTTACCGCTTAATAAGTCTCTAAGTTCAGGCAACCAAACAAGAATCTTATCACCAACATGATTAATATCTTTTTCATTGAACAATGAAGATAACCATGTTATTTCATAATCCTCATTATAAACAAGAATACCAATACGACTTAGTTTTAAAGCCTCTGTCATTGAAGAAGAAAGATTAGTCTCAATATCGCCGGTGATTTGGCGATGATTAATTGAAAAATAATAGTATGTCGCAATCGTTACAGCTAAAGAAAATAGAACGATTGAAACAGCCAAAACGTTAAGCTTTTGGTAAATAAAATAATTAACAACAAGCGTTAATAATAATAATAAATAAACTACAGTAACAGTAATAATAAATTTTCTATTCTTTTTCATTTTCTAATTTTCTTCTAAGTGGTCCGCTTCCATACAAGAAACCAACTACTAATAATATGATATACGAAAATGGCATCAAAATAAAAATAGCTAGAAGTAGTAAAAAGATATTTACCCTACCGCCCTTCTTTTTTAAATAAATAATCATAAACAAATAGCCATAATAAAATAAAATCAAAGAAGAGAATACACCAAGGCACATCAAGCTATATTTAACAAACTCACTCTTCATTAAAATAGGTACATTCATAAACATTAAAGAAGCCGTAAAGAAAAATAACACATAAGCTAACCATTCAGGCATCTTGATATCCATCGCGCTATTGTAGCCAATATTCTTAATCTTCATTCTCTTTAAGACAAAAACAGTCATAAAACTAATCAAGTATCCTTCTAAAACACCAGTCAACATTGTAGAGAAAATAAAGACAACAAGAAGGAAAGTACCTAAATTACCAACAACTGCATTCATTGCCCCACTAACTCCAGCTACATTAGACATTTCATTAAAAGTCGTTTCCATTGCCTTTAATTGACTGTCAACGCTAACCCCCAATAAAGGTGACACTAAGAAAGTAATCAAAAGTTCTGATAAGACAAAGACCGCAATTGAAATTAACATCACTCTTCTTCTGTCATAGTCTTTTCTAATAGCTGCTGATATACATAAACCTGTAATGATTGAAGCAGGCAAATACATATAAGTATATAAAGAACCAAACAGTATAGATAAAGCTACAACACCAACACATAATACATAGCCATCTTTCATTGAATACATGCAACAATAAACTGCAATAATCACCGGTATCAACAAAACAATAAAATAAGTAAAGACATAAGACAATTGTCTATCTATCAACATAAAAGCACCAATCAGTGCCAACAACATCGCTCCTGTAGTTAATTTTTTTGTTTTGTTCATAAAATGATCCCTCCTTAAGAAAAATAGCCTCCCCTATTAAGGAAGGCTATCATTAATTTAAATTAATCAACAATGTAAGGTAACAAAGCCATTTGACGTGCTCTCTTGATTGCAGTAGTCAACATTCTTTGATACTTAGCGCTAGTACCAGTAACTCTTCTTGGAGTAATCTTGCCATTAGCACTAATGAACTTCTTTAATAATTCAACATCTTTATAATCGATATATTCAATTTTGTTCTTAGTGAAGTAACAAACTTTCTTATATCCGACTCTTTGTTTTCTAAAAGCCATAATTATTTTCCTCTCTATTAATAAAATGGTAAGTCATCACTTGAAATATCAAGAGATGGCGTATTAGAGAAATCATCCTCAGGACTATTTCCCTCAAAACTAGGTTCAACACTTGGTGTAAAAGTTCTATTTGGTGTAGGATTAGCCGCAACATTATTACCACTATTCTTACTACCACCAATCAATTGAACACTATCACAAGTAACTTCAGTTACATATACTCTACCATTTTGACCCTCATAGTTTCTTGTAGTAATTCTACCCTCAACACCTACAATTGCGCCCTTACTAGCATATTGAGCAAGGAAATCAGCAGATTGTCTCCACGCAACACAACTTATAAAGTCAGCTGTAGGACCATTATTACCACTAGAGAACTTACGATTACAAGCCAAGGTAAAAGTACAAGTTGAGATATTAGAGCTAGTTTTTCTAAGTTCAATATCCTTAGTAAGTCTACCAACTAATACCACATTGTTAATCATAACTACTTACCAGCCTTTTCTGCAGTATTGATAGTCATTGAACGAACTACATCAGCATTGATACCTAATAAACGCTTGAATTCGTTTAAGCCTTCAACTTCAACACTATAAGTAGTTACTACGTAATAACCCTTAGTCATACCATCGATTTCATACGCGAATTCGCGTAGACCCCAGTCATCAACATTTTCGATAGTACCACCATTATTAGTGATAATCGCATGTAATTCTTCACATAAAGCAGTCTTAGCAGCTTCATCTAAAGAAGACTTGATGATATACATAGTCTCATATTGTTTCATGTTTTAACCTCCTTCTGGACATACGGCCTATCTCTAGGCAAGGAATAGTATTTTCTATTCGCTCAAATATTATACCATCAAAACCATACATTTCAAGGTAAAATAGAAATATGAATATATTATGTCCTATTTGTAAAGAAAAACTAACTAAACAAGACAAGACTTTGACTTGTCCCAATAAACATAGCTTTGATATTGCCAAACAAGGTTATATCAATTTAAATATGAAAGCATCATCTAATACTGGTGATGAAAAAGAGATGATTAAGGCTAGAAATCTTTTCTTAAATGAAGATCATTATCTTTTCTTAAAAGATAAATTGAATGAAATCATTAAAGAATTAAATCCCACTAACCTATTAGACTTAGCCTGTGGTGAAGGCTACTATACCAAAGACTTTAACGTTGAAGATAAGATCGGAATCGATCTAAGTAAAGAAGCCTTAAAGATTGCCTCTAGAAATGATAAATCAACAACTTATATTCTTAAGAACATCTTCGATGTGCCATTAAAAGACCATTCCCTAGATTTAATCACAACCCTATTTGCACCAGTATCTAATGAAATAAATAGATTATTAAAAGAAGGTGGTCATTTTATCTTAGTTAAACCAGACTATGATCATTTATATGAACTAAAGGAAGCAATCTATGATAATCCTTACTACAACGAAGTAGATGATAATCATATTGAAGGCCTAGATTTAGTAAATGAATATAAAATTAAACAAAAAGTCATCTTAAATCAAGATTCATTAAACAATCTATTTAAGATGACTCCTTATTACCATAAAACCAGTAGAAAAGACATTGAAAAGTTAAACAATATAGACACCCTATCAATAACTTTTTCATTCATAATAGATCTCTATAAGATATCAAAATAGAACTTGGAATATTCTTTATAAACAGAGTCTACACCATATTTATAGCCCATCTTATCAAGAATATCTTTACATAAAGATAAACCAATTCCACTGCCAATGTGGCTTCTTTTATGTTCTTTATCAACCTTATAATAACGATTCCAAATCTTATCCTTATCCTCTTCTTTAACACCACTGCCATTATCATAGACATAGATACGATAAGCACCATCAACCTTTTCTTCACCAATAATAATCTTAGTATCCTTGGCATCATTATAATTAAGCGCATTACTCATAAAATTATGTAAAACTTGTTTTAATCTATTTTCATCAACACTTACCACAACATCACTATCTTCAATATTCAAAACAAGTTCAATATTATTAGCCTTACAATATGGCTCAAATTGGTCATAAACAGACTCCAATAAATCACTAATCTTAATATCTTTATTATGAAACTCAATCTTACCACTTTCCACCTTAGACAAATCCAACAAATCATCAACCAAAGTAGATAGACGTTTTGCCTCATTGATAATGACATTAATATTCTCGGCGTTATTCTCCTCAGGAAAATCCCTAATCATCTCACCATAGCCCACAATCATCGTCAAAGGTGTTCTTAAGTCATGAGAAACATTACCAATCAATTCTTTTCTAGCTACATCAGCCTTAATAATCTCCTCATTTGCCCTAGCTAAAGTATTATTTAAGTTCTCAATCTCCCTGGCATCCGTCTTAATCAGCTTATGATCATATTTGCCACTAGGCAAATTAGTAGCTTCCATTTCAATTTTTTTAATCGGCTTAACAATCAAAGAAGACAAACACAAAGCCAAAAGAATAGTCGCAATAACAACCACGATAATAATGATATTAAATTGATCATACATCGTATCAATAGTACTCTGTAAAGGCACGATACTTGTTGACAACATAATCAATACATTCTCATCGTTAACTTTACTTAACTTAGAATAAATATAAACATTTTTTAAATAAGACGAATTATTATCAAACAAAGCTTCACCACCATTATCAAAAGTAGTTGTAGCTATCTTATTTAGTTGCTTACTACTTAACTTACCTAAAGCACAAGAAGAAGCATCTTGATATGTGGTAAAACCAACCGCATCAGTAATCACTCTAACGCATACTTCATTAGAAAAGGAAATGTCTTCTAAAACCGATAAGATATCATCATTTTGAATCCCCTCATCTATTTGAACAGCTGTATCCTTCAAATAGGCAATCTTGTTATTCTTATAAGTTCCGTCTAAAAAAGTCGTTTGTAAAAACAAGATTAAAGCCAACATTAATCCAATAAAGACAACAAGTATTGTCAACATCAAGAACCTTAATTTAAACGTCTTTTTCATATTCAACAACAATATACACTATCAATGTGAACTTTATCTAAAATTGTGAACTACTCACCACTTAAGAAAATGGGAGCTTCTTGCTTCATAGACCGTTGCTTATATATAAGTCTTATATAG